>WTJQ01000070.1 GCA_011524785.1 Planctomycetota bacterium
GGCGTGGTCGGCCTGACGCTCCGTGCCGACCGCGGCGCCCACGGGGCCGGACAGGTCCATGGCGCCGGGCCCGCTGATCCCCGTATGGGTGAACAGGATCGGGCGCGTCCGACGCAGCAACACCTTCCCCCTGCCGTCGACCAGGCGGGCTTCGCCGTCCTGCCAGGCGATTCCTGAGAGTTCGTGCACCCACGAGGCGGGGCTCGTCAGGGGGACCAGGGCCGGGCTCGTCGGGGTCACGCGAAGGCCGAGGTGTTCGAGCCAGCCGTACCCCTCGCCGGTGGTCCCGGTGCGGGGGTAGCTGCGCCCTCCTGAAGCCAGCGCCACGCGGTTGGCAGTGACGGACTCGCCCTCGAGATGGAGGAGCCAGCCATCGCCCTCGGGCCGAACCGCGTGAACCCCGCTGCCGAGTCGGAACCGGGCTCCTGCCTCTCGAGCGCGCCGCTCCAGCGCATCCCTGACGTCCTTGGCTCGTCCGCTGGCCGGGAAGACCTTCTCCAGAGGGGCCTCGACACTGGGGACGCCCTACTGCGAGAAGCGCTGGCGGACCTCCAGCGGAGGTAGGGTCGAGAACGCAGGCCCGAGGAACCGCTCGGCCTTGCGACCGAAGAGGGCCGCTGCCTCCTTGGGTCCGAGGGTGGTCGTGAGGTTGCAGCGCGTCCCGCCGCTGGCGAGGACCTTCGTCCCGGTTCGCGCCGTCTTCTCGAGGACGAGGACCTGGAGGCCCGCCTCGGCAGCGGAGCCTGCGAGCCAGAGGCCGGCAGCCCCGGCCCCGACCACGACGAGGTCAGCCGCGCTCATCCGCCGGAGAGCGCTCGCTCCCAGGCGCGGATCTCCGCCTCACTGCGCGGGCCGCGCGGCGGGGTGTCGTCCTCGGGGTCGTCCAGGTACCCCTCCGGAAGGCGGACACGCTGGGTGGCCCCTCGTTTTGCGCGTCCTGCCCGTAGAGCCTGGCGCGGGAACGGCTCCTCGAGGTCGAGCTGCTCGAGGAGGCCGATCAGCTCCTCCATGGACTCGACGCGGTGCAGGCCCCCCCGAATGGCGGCCGAGCCTCGGAATCCCTTCGTGTACCAGGTGGTCCACTTGCGCATCTGGCGCAGGCCCATGCGTTCCCCGAAGAGGTCGACCAGTCGCTCCGCGTGATCGCGCATCACCATGGCAACCTCTCCGAGCGTCGGGGGCCGATCCGGCTCATGCCCGTCGAAGGCCTGAGCCAGCTCCCGGAACAGCCAGGGACGCCCGAGACACCCACGCCCGACGACGACGGCGTCACAGCCGGTCTGACGCATCATCTCGAGGGCGTCCCAGCACTCCCAGATGTCCCCATTGCCGAGCACCGGGACGGACAGGGCCTGCTTCATGGCGGCGATGGACTCCCAGTCGGCGTGCCCCGCGTACAGCTCCTCCGTCGTTCGACCGTGGAGGGCCACGGCGGCCACGCCCTCGTCCTGGGCCGCGAGCGCTGCGCGGGGCCAGGTGATGAGGTCGTCCCGCAGCCCCTTCCGCATCTTGACCGTCACGGGTACATCGCCCGCCGCGTGCACCATGGCCCGGACGAGTCGCGCGACGAGCCGAGGCTTGAACGGGATCGCGGAGCCGCCGCCGGTGCGGGTCACCTTGGGGACGGGGCACCCCAGGTTGAGGTCCACGTGATCGACACCCTGGTCCACCAGCATCCGCACCATCTCGCCGAGGTCGACCGGGTCCGCTCCGTAGACCTGCACCGACCGGGGACGCTCGTCCGGGTGACTGCTGGCCAGCAGGGTCGTGAGGCGGTTCCCCATCAGGAAGCCACGCGCCGTGATCATCTCGGACACGTAGAGCCCGGCACCCATCTCACGGCACAGGCTCCGGTAGGCGAGGTTCGTCACCCCCGCCATCGGCGCGAGCACGACCGGGGGCCACACCTTCAGCGGGCCCAGCTCGAGGGGCTGGAACTCCCCCTCGGCCGCAACGGGCGTTGTGGCGTGCCGTTCGCTGGAGACGCGTGCGGTCACCTGCCCCCCTCGCCTCCGTCCTCTGCGGTCTCGCCGTCCTGTTCGCCTGGATCACCGTCAGGCGTCCCCTGCGCAGGCTGTTCCAGCCGGATGATGCGGGCGGGGACTGGAGGGACCCCGCCCTCCACCTTCGGGTCCACGCCGAGGACGCGATAGTCCGTGCGCCCGCCGGCGGAGAGACGGGTGTGGGCCATGGGCGCCCCCACCTCGTCGAGCCCGCAGAGGATGCCTCCCCCGGCAGTCCGGATGCGGAGCAGACCGTCGTCCCCGACCTCCACGTCGTAGGTCCGTGCGCGTGGCTCGGCCGTTGCCCCCTCGAGCAGGAGGAGAGGGTTGGCTCCGGCGGGGCAGTGGTGCGCCAGGATCAGGGTCGTGAGCGCGGGCGAGAGGTCGAGCCCCACCACGGGCTGATCGATGGGGTCGTTGCTGATGAAGGTGCTGTCGAGGCGACGCTCCACCTGGAAGGACCCGGTGCCTTCGATGACCTCGCCGCGCATGCTCATGACGCGCCCGCTCGTGCCCTCGAGGATGCGGAGGTCGAGTTTCTCGAGCTGGCCCCCGCGCACGACCTGGAGCAGCACCGTCTCCCGACCGCCCATGGCGGCCGTGGCCGGCTCGATGATGCGGGCGGCGTAGAGGCGTCCACCCTCGGCCAGGCGAGCCACGACCCAGGCCTCGGAGGCCAGCCGGCGCACGCCGCTACGGGTCTCTCCATGTCCCGTGAGGAGGGCCGTGGCGCCCTCCGGGAGCGGAGGCAAGTCGACCTCGAGCGGTGCCGTCTGGGCCGCCAAGGCCGCTGCCTGCGCATCTTGAAGCGCCTGGAGCCGGGCTCGCAGGTCCTCGCGCCCGAGCCAGCGACCGCGGACCACGACCGCCTCTGGATCGCGCAAGTGCGCGACGTCCTCGGTCGGGTCCTTCTGGACGACGACGAGGTCCGCGGGGGCTCCGTTCTGGAGCGTGCCCGCCAGGCTGTCCTGGCCCCACAGGGCGCGATTCGCGTCCCGCGTGGCGGCGCGCAGGACGCGTGAGGCCGGGATGCCCGCCTCCTGCCAGCGCGTCATCTCCTCGATCAGCGAGCGTCCAGGGAGCAGCCAGGGGGCCGGGGCTCCCGATCCGGGGAGCACCTCGGCGCCCTCCTCCAGGAGGAGGCGGACGAGCTCCAGCTGGGAGCGGTGGATCGCCTCCAGTCGCGAGCGTAGGTCCCCGGTGACCTGCGCGGCGTACCGAGCGCGATCGGCCTCCCAGGCGTCCGCGAGCTCGAGCGTCAGCAGGGACAGCTCGGGCGCATTCGCAGGGTGGTTGGTCAGGGCCCGATGCACGATCCCCAGGAGGGGTACGATCGCCACTCCGGGGGTGCCGGCTGCCGCTCGTGCGGCTTCACCGAGCTGCTCGGGCGAGACCTCGTCCAGGCGGTTCTCACCGGCAACGGGACCGAGCCCGAGGATGCCCCTCTGCCCCGCCGTGACTGCGTCGCCGAAGGTCCCGCCGGGAGGAACGGGGCCCCAGAGCGGCAGGCCCACGGCCTCGGCCGCCCCGAGGACGGCACCCCAGGAGTCGGCGGCCAAGGTCTCGTCGCAGACGAGGCCATCCAGCTCCTCGCCGGCGCGTGCCAGCTCGGCCACGAGTCCCTCGACCTGAGAGGCAGCGCCCTCGGGGTTGCCGCTGATGATGGGCCACTGGGGCCCGGGGGGCGCCGTTTGCGCGGCCATCATCGGGCCGCCCCACCACAGGCGGGGGCCGGGGACCGCGTCTCGAGCCTCAGGGCGCCGTGCGGCGAGACCGAGTGCGAGCTCGGCCCCCGTGCTGCGCACCGTCGTGACGCCGGCGGCCGTGTACAGCGCGTCGTGCTCGGGGTGGTGAGCTGCTGCAGCGTCGACCAGTCCCGGGAGCACGTGGAGGCCAGCCCCCTCGATCACGCGCGTGGTCTCGGGCAGCTCCGGGAGCTCCTCCACGATGCGCAGGGTCTCCCCCTCCACCAAGAGGTGGGCGACCCGGGGCCCCTCGCCCGTCATGGGGTGCAGGGTGGCCCCGACCAGGGCGATCTCCTGAAGCGTCAGCATCCGCCCAGGATCCGCAGCGCGGACCCTCGACGCAACCGTTCCGTCGCTAGGCTGCGGCCATGGCGCACCCCCTCGTCCACCTGCTCACCGACCGGCTCCCCGCGGGCCCCTGGATCTATGGGCGCCAGGTGCAGGCATCTCACAGTGTCGAGCCGGGGGCCCTGGTCGAGGTCCGCGATGCCTCGGACCGGTTCGTGGGGCACGGCCTCTTCAATCCCTCGAGCGACATCCGCGTGCGGATCCTCTCCCGCGGCAAGCGCTCGGACTGGGACCGGCCCGAGGAGGGGCTCCGGCGGCTGCTCTCCTCCGCCCTGCGGCTGAGGCGGCGGACCCTGCGGCTCGAGGCCACCGGGGACCTGTGGCGCGCGGTGCACGCGGAGGGGGACGACCTCCCGGGTCTGGTCGTCGACCATCTGGGGGACACGTTCGTCGTGGAGCACCACGCGCTGGGGTTCTGGCGCCTCCGGGAGCTGATCGCCAAGGAGCTGCAGGGGCTCCAGCCCGGGAGCCGCGTCGTCCACCGGGTCCCCACCGCCGTGCGGCGCCGCGAGGCCTTCGAGCCCGAGGAGGAGCCGGCTGCCGAGGAAGAGGTCTGGCTGGAGGAGCACGGGATCGCCTATCCGGTCCTCCCCGGGCAGGGCCACAAGACCGGCTGGTTCTGTGATCAGCGAGAC
>WTJQ01000523.1 GCA_011524785.1 Planctomycetota bacterium
CATGCAGTGGGTCCCGGCCCGCTTCCTCACGCCCGCGATGGTGTTCCTGGGCGTCGTGAGCTCGGCCGGCATCGACGCGGGCTACGTCGTGCTGCCGCCCCTGGCCGCCGCGGTGTTCCGCGCCGCCGGCCGCTCGCCGGTGGCGGGCATCGCCGCCGCCTTCGCCGGGGTCTCCGCGGGGTTCAACGCCAACCTGATGATCACGGGGCTCGACCCGATGCTCGCTGGCTTCGCTACCGAGGGGGCGCGGGTGCTCGATCCCGGCTACTCCGTCGCGGCGACCTGCAACTGGTTCTTCGCGATCGCCTCGACCTTCCTGATCACCGCCGCTGGCTGGTGGACCACGTCCGTGTTCGTGGAGCGTCGTCTCGCCGGCAAGGGGCCGGACGAGGGCGGGCCCGTCCCGGTGAGCGCCGAGGCCCTGGCGGACCAGCAGGTGCGACCCGAGGAGCGCAGGGCCCTGCGCAACGCCCTGGGGGCGGTCGTCCTGCTGCTGGGGATCTTCTTCACGGCAGCGAACCTCGAGGGCTGGGCCCTCCAGGGCCAGGGCGCCCACTTCGCCCGCTGGGTCGAGGTGATCGTGCCGCTCCTGTTCCTGCTCTTCACGGTGCCCTCGCTGGTCTACGGCTTCTCCATCGGCGCGCTGAAGGACGACAAGGGCGTGGCCAAGATGATGATCGAGGCGATCGCCGCCATGGCGCCGATCATCGTGCTGGCGTTCTTCGCGGCCCAGTTCATCGAGGTCTTCAAGCACTCCGGGCTCGACCGGATGGCGGCCCTCGCGGGGGGGCAGGCGCTGGGCAAGGCCGAGCTCCCGGCCTCGCTCCTGATCGTCGCCTTCATCGGCGTCACGGTGCTCTTCAACCTCTTCGTGGGCTCGATGAGCGCCAAGTACGCGATGTTCGCGCCCATCTTCATCCCCATGTTCATGCTGGTGGGGATCTCGCCGGAGCTGACCCAGGCGGCCTATCGCATCGGCGACTCGGTCTCCAACATCATCACGCCGCTGAACGCATACCTCGTGATCGTGCTGGTCTTCCTCAAGAAGGAGATGCCGCGCGCGGGGATGGGGACGCTCATCTCGACCATGCTCCCGTACACGGTCGTGTTCACGATCGTCTGGACGATCATGCTGGTGGTCTGGATGGCCCTAGGGCTCCCGCTCGGGATCGAGGGGCCGCTGGAGTACCAGCTGCCGGGCTGAGGAGGCCCACGGCGGGCGGTCACGATCCAGCGGGTGCGGCCCCGAGCGGTCACGCCCAGCCGGCTCCACGTCGCGCCCCGCGAGGTCCTCGACGGGGGCGGTGCTCTCGCTGCCGGTCGGTCCACGGATGGGCGTGGAAACGGGCACGGCCTGGCCCAGCCGGGAGACCGACCCATGACCGCTGATTCCCGCCCGCCGGGCCGGGAGAGTGCGGCCCCGCTGGGCTATTCTCCCCGCGCCATGAGCAGCCAAACCAAGCGCATCGCCGTCCTGACGGGCGGCGGCGACTGCCCCGGCCTCAACGCCGTCATCCGCGTCGTGACCCTCGAGGCCCTCGCCGCGGGCATCAAGGTGGTGGGGATCGAGGACGGGTTCGAGGGCCTGGTCGAGGGCCGCATCCGTCCCCTCGGCCTGCAGGAGGTCACGGGGATCCTCGACGAGGGCGGGACCATCCTCGGCTCGTCGAACCGCTGCGACCCCAGCCGCTACCTGGTCGGGCACGACGGCGAGGGGCGCCCCGTCTACGAGGACCGCGTGCCCCAGTGCCTCGAGCGCATCGAGAGCGAGGGCATCGACGCCCTCGTCGTCATCGGCGGGGACGGGACCATGACCTGCGCCCAGCCCTTCGTGGAGGCTGGCCTGCGCGTGATCGGGGTCCCCAAGACCATCGACAACGACATCGAGGGGACGGAGATCACCTTCGGCTTCCTCACCGCCGTCCAGATCGCCACCGAGGCGCTCGACCGCGTGCGGACCACGGCCGACAGCCACGGGCGCGTGCTCACGGTGGAGGTCATGGGCCGCAACGCCGGCTGGATCGCGCTCTACTCCGGCATCGCCGGCGCGGCCGACCAGATCCTGATCCCCGAGATCGAGTACGACGTGGACGCCGTGGCCGACCACGTGCGGCGACGGGTCGCCGAGCGCGGCTCCACGGTGCTGTGCGTCGCCGAGGGGGCGCGCCCGATCGGGGGTGAGCAGGTGGTGAAGCGCATCGAGGCCACCTCGCCCGACCCGATCCGCCTGGGGGGCGTGGGGAACCTCGTCGCCCATCAGATCGAGGAGCAGACCGGCATCGAGGCTCGCTCGGTCGTCCTCGGTCACCTGCTGCGAGGCGGTTCCCCGACGGCGGCCGACCGGGTGCTCGCCACCAACTTCGGCCACCACGCGATCGAGCTGCTGCTCGCGGGCGAGACGGCCCGCATGGTGGCCCGACAGGGAGGCGAGATGACCTCGGTCGACATGCGCCTGCCGGCTGGCCGGCAGCGCCTCGTGCCCCCCGACCACAGCCTCGTGCGCACCGCGCGCGGGGTCTGGACCGGCTTCGGCGACCGCAACTCCTGACGCCCATGCCCGTCCTCGATCCGAGCGCCCTCGTCGACGACCGCGTCGCAGCCCTGCGGGCGTACCACGCCTCGACCGGGATCGAGCGGGCGGAGCTGGACGTGTCCGGGGGGATCGACAGCGCGGTCATGGCGGGCCTGCTCACCCTGGCCCTCGGGCCCGAGCAGGTCACCTTCGTCTACAGCGCCATCCACAGCGGGGGAGCGACCCGCTCCCGGGCGCAGGCCCTGATCGACGCCCTCGGCGGGACGCTGGTGGTCCACGACCTGACCGAGGTCTACGACCGCATGGTGGCCGACATGCTCGCGAACCTCGAGGCCGCGGGTGCTGACATGGAGGCCGTGCGGCAGCGCATGGAGAGCGACGCCCGCGTGCTGGGTTCGATCCGCAGCTGCATGCGCGCGCCCCTGGGCCGCGGCTACCTGCGCCTCATGGGTGCGGGGATTCGCCATGGCACCGGCAACGAGTGCGAGGACCGCTGGCTGCGCTTCTACCAGAAGGGTGGTGACGGCGAGGTCGACTCGAACCCGATCGCGATGCTGTCGAAGGGCGAGGTCTTCCAGCTCGCCGTGGAGCTCGGCCAGCGCCTCGGGGCGCGCGACGCCTACCGCGCGATCGTCGAGGCCGCGCCCACCCCCGAGCTGTGGGGGGCCGACCACCCGCACACCGACGAGGACGAGATCGCGGACTACCTGGGCCTCACCGGGCACGGCGAGACCTTCTACGGCTACGTCGACCCCGGGTCGGGTGCCTACACGCGCGTGGGCCTGATCGAGCGCGTGGCCCGCTTCGTCGACACGCCCGCCGGCGAGACCCTCTTCGACGACGGGCTGGACGAGGCATCGCTCGAGGCCCTGCTGGAGGGCGCCGCGTCGGCCCCGCCCCTTGCCGATCTCGACCCCGCGCTCGTCCCCGAGCTGCTCCGCGCGGCTCGCGGGGCCGAGCGCATCTCCCGCCACAAGGCGAACCCGAACTGCCCGACCCTGGGTGAGCGCGGGCCGCTCCTCACGGCGGGGATCCTGACGGACTCGCTCCCGCCTCGAGCCTGACCCCGTGCTGGACCGCTCCTCCCTTCCGCTGGACGCCTCTCCGGCCGATGATGAGGGCATGGTGATCAACACCGAGCGAGGCGCGCCGGCCGCCCTCCAGCCCCGCGCCGCGGCGCTCCGGGGCGCGCTCGGCGTGGCCGGGGGCCTGGCGACCTACGGAGGCGCCCTGCTGGCGGACCACGCGGGACTGCTCTGCGGGACGTGAGGCTCGGTCAGCGGCAGCCCGGTCGGGCTGCTCCTGCTGATGGGCCTCGTGCTGCAGCTGGGCCTGGCCCAGCGAGCTCTCCAGGGCGGGGCTCACGCGTGGCGCGAGTCGCGTGGCTGGGGCGCGCTCGGCCTCGCGCTCGGGGCGCTCGCCGGCCTGGTGCAGCTGCTCCTGATCCTCGCGATGGTCGCCGGTGTCCCGGCCCTGTTCGGCTGACGGTCCGAGGAGGCCCGTTGGGGCTCAGCCCTCGGCGCGCCGGTTCCGCAGCATGCTGGCCGCGGTCGCGGTGGCCCAGGTGCGCGGGAGCCGCGTGGCCAGGAGCGCTCCGAGTCGCTTGAAGAGCCCCGCGACGACCGTGGGACGACTGCGCTCCATCCCGCGAATACCCAACTCGGACACACGGCGCGCGCTCATCATGGTGGCGCGCTGCAGCCCGCTCGGCCGGTGTCCCGCGGTCGCGAGGAAGGCCGTCGCCGTGGGGCCGGGGCAGAGGGTGGTGCAGGTGACGCCCGTCCCGCGCAGCTCGTGGTGGAGGGCGTTGCTCCAGCTCAGCAGCGCTGCCTTGCAGGCCGCGTAGAGCGCGTAGCCGGGACAGGGCTGGAAGGAGGCTGTGGAGGCCACCTGGAGCAGGCGGCCACTCCCGCGCGCCCGCATCCCGGGGACGAGGGCACGGGACAGATCGACGGGGACCTGGACGAGCAGCTGCAGCATCGCCCGCTCGCGGTCGTGGTCCACCTCGAGGGTCGGGCCGTGCGTCCCGAACCCGGCGTTGTTGACGAGGACGTCGACCTCGAGCCCCTGCTCGCCCAGCCAGGCGACGAGGCGGTCGACAGCGCCTGCGGAGGCCAGGTCGAGCGGGAGGACGTGGGTCGTGGCCCCCAGGACCTCCAGCTCGGAGGCTAGGGCCTGGAGCCGGAC
>WTJQ01000107.1 GCA_011524785.1 Planctomycetota bacterium
CGGTCTGCGGGGAGGGGAAGGTCAGGCCGCTGGCGCCGGCAGCGCCCGGTCCGGCAGGGCTCGCCGCGCTCGCGCCGGCCTCGTCGAGGGGGCCGAGGCGGTAGAGGCGCGTGCCGTGCCCGACGGGCTGGTGGACGCGCTCGGCGCAGGCCTCGAGGATCGCGCCGCCGAGGTCCGGCGGCATCACGACGGGGTGCGGACGGCCGAGGCGCAGCAGGGTCCCGGCCCGGGCGCCGGGCGCTGCGAGGGCCCCGGTGGGGAGGGCCTCGGTGAACAGGCCGACCGCGGGGGCCAGGAGCCAGGTCGCGTCGCCGTCGGCCTCGGCCAGCAGCTGCAGGGGCGCGGTGCTCACTGGTGGGCCTCCGTCAGGGCGGCGAGGTCGTGCAGGCTCCAGATGCGCGGGTTCTTGGTGCGGCGGAAGCCGCTCGCCTGGTAGCTGGCCTCGGCGAAGAGCTCCATCCACGGACGCAGCTCCTCGAGCCGCACGATCTCGTCGGTGTCCATCTGGCTGGCGGCCTTGTAGGGGTCCATGTCGGCCTCGATGCGCGCCTCCGTCCTCTCCATGCCCTTCTCGATGCGCGCGCGCTCCTCGGGGTCCTCGACGGCGATCTCGAAGGCGTCGTCGAGCTTGGTGTTGAAGGCCGCGATGGCGAGGGTGCGCCCCTCCATCACGGCGAGGCGGGTCAGGGTGGTCGACAGCTGCACGACCGGCTCGTAGGGCATGCCGGCCATGGCGTAGTAGCCGGCGCCCGAGGCCTTGCGCAGCAGCACCGTGAACATCGGCGTGCGGCCGGTGCTGTTGGCGTAGATCAGCGACGAGCCGTAGCCCAGCAGGCCCATGCGCTCGGCCTCGACCCCGATGTCGAAGCCGGAGACGTCCTGTAGCCAGACCAGCGGGATGCCGTCGTCGTCGCAGGCGCGCCGGAACGCGGAGAGCTTGGCGATGCCCTCGCGGTAGAGGATCCCCGCGGGCTTCTGCCCGGAGCGCTGCTCGGGATCGTCGATCAGGCCCTGGCGGTTGGCGGCGAAGCCCACGTAGAGGCCGTTCACCCGGCCGATGCCGACCATGATCTCCTTCCCGCGGTCGGGCAGCAGCTCCCAGAAGAGGCTGCGGTCCACGAGCCGCGCCACCACCTGCTCGATCGAGTAGGTCATGCGGTGGTCGGTGGGGAGCAGCGAGCCGAGCTCGCCCGGGTCGAACTGGGGCTGCCCCGGATCCGCCCCGTGCCGGTGGTAGGCGGCCCCGGAGCTGGGCAGCTGGCGCACCTCCTCGCGGATGGTCGCGAGCGCGGTCTCGTCGTCGGGGACGCGCACGTCGGCGCAGCCCGACTGGTGCACGTGCACCTCCGGCCCGCCGATGTCGAGGCTCGAGAGCTGCTGGCTCTTGGCGCCCTTGATGAGCGCCGCGCCCGCGATGACCATGTAGGCCTGCTCGGTCATCACGACCCGGTCCGAGATGATCGGCATGTAGCCGCCGCCGGCGATGCAGTCGCCGAAGACGCCGGCGATCTGCGGCACCCCGCGGGCGCTCAGCTCGGCGTTCTTCTTGAAGATGTGCCCGGCCCCCGTGCGGCCCGGGAACGAGCGCGCCTGCTCGGGCAGGAAGAGGCCCGAGCAGTCGACCAGGTAGACCACGGGCAGGCCGAGGCGCAGGGCCATCTCCTGGGCCCGCTCGATCTTCTCGGGCGTCCGCGGCCACCAGGAGCCGGAGGCCACCGTGTTGTCGTTCGCGATGACCATCGTCCAGCGCCCCTCGATGCGCGTGAACGCCGTGACCACGCCGGCCGCCGGGGAGGTGAGCTCGCCGAACTGCACGCCGTCGTTGACGAAGGTGCCGACCTCGAAGAGCTCGCTGCCCTCGTCGGCCAGCCGCGCGAGGCGCTCGCGGGAGGTCAGCTTGCCCTTGGCGTGGACGCGCTCGCGGTACTTCTCGCCCCAGCCAGCGGCCACGGCGGCGCGGCGCTCGCACAGGTCGCGCTCGCGGTCGGAGAGGGCCTCGGCGTGACGCGCGAGGGTGGCGGCGTCGAGGTCGGAGTCGGCAGGGGCGCCGAGCGGTCGGAGGGGGACGTGGGCCATGGCTCAGGAGGCGGCGTCGGTGACCGGGGGCCAGCCGGGGATCTCGGCGGTGCTGTAGGTGCCGGAGCGGAAGGCGGGACTGGCGAGGACCGCCAGGTGGAGCGGGATCGTGGTGGCGACGCCCTCCACGCTCGCCCCCTCGAGGCAGGCGGCCATGGTGTCGAGGGCCTCGTCGCGGGTGGCGCCCCAGGTGATGACCTTGGCCAGCAGGCTGTCGTAGTGGGGACTCACGCGGTCGCCGGCCGCCACGTGCGAGTCCACGCGCACGCGGCCGGGGCCGACGTTGGTCGGGAACTCGAACGCGGTGACGACGCCAGGGGTCGGCCGGAAGCCGTCGGCCGGGTCCTCGGCGTTGATGCGGCACTCGACGGCGTGCCCCTTGGCGGCCACGTCCTCCTGACGCAGGGACAGCCGCGCGCCGGCGGCGACCCGCAGCTGCTCGGCCACCACGTCGACGCCGGTGGTCTCCTCCGTGATCGGGTGCTCCACCTGCAGCCGCGTGTTCATCTCCATGAAGTGGAGCGTGCCCGTGGTCGGGTCGAGCAGGAACTCGACCGTGCCGGCGCCGCAGTAGCCGAGCGCCCGCGCGGCCTCCGCGGCCTGGGCCCCGACCCGCGCGCGGGTCTCCGCGTCGAGGGCGGGGGAGGGACTCTCCTCGATGAGCTTCTGGTGGTTGCGCTGGATCGAGCACTCGCGCTCGAACAGGTGCACCGCGTTGCCCCAGCGGTCGCCGAGGACCTGCACCTCGACGTGGCGGCCGCCCTCGATGCAGCGCTCCAGGTAGAGGGCGCCGTTGCCGAAAGCCGCCTGGGCCTCCGCGCTCGCCTGGGCGTAGCCCGTGCGCAGGCTCTCCTCGTCGACGCAGCGCCGCATGCCGCGGCCTCCGCCTCCGGCGTCGGCCTTCACCATCACGGGCCAGCCGATCTCGCGCGCCAGCTCCACCGCCTCGTCGACGCTCTGGAGCAGGCCCTCGGAGCCCGGGATCAGGGGGAGGCCCGAGGCGCGCGCGGCGGCCTTGGAAGGCCACTTCAGCCCCATGCGCTCGATGATGCTGGGCGACGGACCGACGAAGGTCAGGCCGTGCTGCTCGCACAGGGCCGCGAAGCGCGCGTTCTCCGCCAGGAACCCCCAGCCCGGGTGGACGGCGGCGCACCCGGTCTGGCGCGCGGCCTGCACGAGGGCCTCGAGGTCGAGGTAGCTCTGGCTCGAGGCAGCCGGCCCGAGGCAGACGACCTCGTCCAGCTGGCGGGTCCAGGACGCGTCGAGGTCGGCCGCCGAGGCCCCCCCGACGGTCTCGATCCCCAGCGCGCGCGCGGTCCGAGCGACCCGCACCGCGACCTCGCCCCGGTTGGCGATGAACAGACGGCGGAACATGACCGCCAGCCTAGCGGGCCGAGTGGGACGGCTGAACGGGGCGGCGGCTACACTCGATCGCCATGCTGCGTCGGTCGCGCCTGCTCCTCCTCGCCCTGCTCGGCACGGCGGTCGGGGCCCTCGCGCAGGCACCTCAGGACGACGTGCCGCGCCTGCTGAGCACCCTGGGGAGCGGGTCCCTGGAGGAGCGCATCGAGGCGGAGGAGGCGCTGCGGCGCGTCCTGGCCCCGCGGCACCTGGACCTGCTGGTCACCGCCCTGGAGCGGCGGGACGCGGAGGTGGAGCGCCGCCTCGCGGCCGCCCTGGGTCGGGACGATCGGCACCTCGCCCTCGCGGTGCTGCTGCTGGAGCACGTGCTGCCGGAGGCGCGGGCCTTCGGGCAGGAGGTCGTGCACTCCCTGGCGCTGCGCTGGCATCCGGGAGCCCTCGAGCGCCCGCTCGAGGCGTTCGAGTGGCCGGCTCCCCTCCAGGCGGCGCCCGGGCCCGCCCTCGCCCTGGAGGCGAGCGACTCCCTCTTCGCGGACCTCGGGCTCCTCGCGCGGCAGGGGCTGCGCGGGACCCCCGTGGTCGTGACCCCCGGCTTCGAGGAGCCGGTGCGCGCGGCGCCGCGGCGACGGCGGAGCATCGAGGGCACGGCGCTCGAGCTGCTGGTCGGCGTTGCGGGGCTGCACAGCGCGCGTCCGATCCTGCTGGGGGGGCCGGACGGCCCGCCGCTCTTCCTGGCCGTTCGGACGCGCGGACGCGCTCCCGAGCATCTGGCCGGGGCGATCGGCTCGTGGCTCGAGGCCGCGACGCGGACGTTCGACCCCGAGGCGAACCGGCGCGGCTGCACCGCCCTCGCGCTCAGCGGCTGGCCCGCGGGTCTGCGCTGGCTGGAGGAGCGCGCGGCCGAGGACGAGGCCGCGCTGTGGGGTCTGGTCGAGGCTGCCGGGGCGGGCCTCGCCCTGCCGGGACTGGGACGCGCGCCGCTGCTCCCCAGGCTGCTGGCCCTCGGCGATCGAGCCGCGGCTGGCCTCGCGAGCGGCGAGCTGTCGGCCGAGGTCGCCCACGCGGACCTCGAGACCTGCGCGCGTGCGCTGCGAGCGCTCGCCCTCGATCCGGCGTCCGCCGAGGGCGCGGCCGTCCTCGCGGCCTGGGACGAGCTGCCGGAGGAGTCGCGATGGCTGCGCCTGGTTGGCCTCGCGCACGGCGGCGTCGCGCTGCTCGAGCCGGAGCAGGCGCGGGCTCTCCGCAGCCACGCGGTCTCCACCCTGGAGCAGCCCGGCGC
>WTJQ01000174.1 GCA_011524785.1 Planctomycetota bacterium
GCGTCCTTGGCGAGGTCGTACTCGACGATCTTCTTGCCCTTGGCGGCGACCACGCGGGTCACGCCCTCGAGCACCCCCTTCAGGTCCTTCTCGCCGATCCGGTCCTTCGCAGCGTTCACCGTCTCACGGACGGTGAGGGGCTTGTCCTCCATCCAGGAGTCCGCCCGCACGCAGCTCGTTCAGCCCTTGCGGTGGTAGTAGAAGTCGATGCGCTTCGCCATGGGGGCATCATCGACCGACCGGCACACCTACGCAAGCCTGCGAACCGACACCGCGCAACTCTCCCGCTCAGCCGCGGGCAGCCTGCCGCTCGACCTCGGCGACCACCCGCTCCACGATCGGCAGCTGGCTCGTGACCGGCAGCACGTCCGCCGGCGGCACGTGCAGGAACAGGGCGGGAACGGCAAGCTCGAGGCCACGTTCGAGGCCGTGCCGGTAGGTGCGCTCGCACACGTACCCCCCCGCGTCCGCTGAGACCTCGGGCTCGCCCGCTCCTGCCGCGCGCAGGCACGCCTCCAGGGCCTCGAGGTCGAGAGCCGTCTCGAGCGGCGCCCCCACCAGGCCGAGCGCATCGCCGCTGACCCCGTCGTTGTCCGGGCGTGCGGGCCGCAGGGCCGTGGTCGCCCGCTGCTCCAGCCGGAACGAGGCCCCGGGGTGGACCCCCAGCGAGAGGATGGCCAGGGGCGGGCCAGCGAGGCTGGCCAGGGCCGCGTCCATGGCGACCGGCGCGCCGCGGAAGGTCACCGGGAGCTCGACGCCCACGCGACGCGGCGGTGCGTGCAGCGCCTGGGCGAGCTGGCCGGAGGGGTTGTCGTCGACGCCCTCGAACGGGCCGAACCCGGTGATCAGCAGGGTGCGCTCCATGGACCGAGCCTAGCGTGGACGGCCGCGCTCGACGGCCGTTACCCTGCCTCCTCGGCGCTGTCCCGGGGCCGTTCGGGCCGGGCGAGCCGAGCCGGCTCCACCATGAAAGACAAGGTCCTCATCGCCAACGGCCAGGGGTTCTGGGGCGACTCGATCCTCGGCCCCATCCGCCTCCTGCGGGAGGGTCCCCTGGACTACCTCACGCTCGACTACCTGGCGGAGGTGACCATGTCGATCATGCAGAAGCTCCGCTCGCGCAAGCCGGACGCCGGCTACGCCACGGACTTCGTGGCGCTGATCGACCGCGTGCTTCCCGAGCTGATGGAGAAGGGCGTCAAGGTCGTCGCGAACGCCGGCGGCGTGAACCCCCACGCCTGCAAGGACGCCCTCCTCGAGGTCGCGCGCAAGCACGGCGTCTCGGGCCTCAAGGTCGCCGTCGTCGAGGGGGACGACATCCTCACCGACCTCGACCGCCTCATGGCGGACGGTGAGGGCTTCGAGAACCTGGACACCGGAGCCCCCCTGAGTACGGTCCGCGACCGCGTGACCAGCGCGAACGTCTACCTCGGCGCGTTCCCCATCGCGGAAGCCCTGGCGGCCGGCGCACAGATCGTGGTCACCGGGCGCGGAACCGATCCCGGCCTCGTCCTGGGGCCCCTGATCCACGAGTTCGGGTGGGGTCCCGAGGACTGGGACCGCCTCGCGGCCGGCACCATCGCCGGGCACATCGTCGAGTGCGGCGCCCAGTGCACGGGCGGCAACTACACCGACTGGCGCGACGTCCCGGACCTGGCGATGGTCGGGTATCCGGTCCTGGAGGTCGAGCCGAGCGGCGACTTCGTCGTCACCAAGCACGAGGGCACGGGCGGGCGCGTCTCGGTCGAGACCGTGACGCACCAGCTGGCCTACGAGATGGGCGACCCGAGCCGATACCTGACCCCCGACGTGATCGCCGACTTCACGAGCTTCCGCCTCGAGCCCGACGGCGAGGACCGCGTGCGCGTGACGGGCAGCAAGGGCTCGCCGGCCACGCCGACCTACAAGGTCTCGATGAGCTACTCGGACGGCTGGAAGAGCGTGGGGCAGCTCACCGTGAGCGGCCCGGACGCCCTCGCCAAGGCGCGCCTGTGCGCGTCGATCGTGTGGGACCGCCTCGCCTACGACGGCTTCGAGTACGCCCCCGAGGAGCGGCTCGAGGAGTTCGTCGGAGCCGGCGAGTGCCACGCGGGGATCGAGGGCGGCACGTCCGACGATCCGCCCGAGGTCGTCCTCCGCCTGGGCGTGAAGGGGCCCGACAAGGGCAAGGTCGCGCGCTTCGGCCCCGAGCTGGTCCCCCTCGTGACGAGCGGCCCGCCCGGCGTGACGGGCTTCGCCGGGGGTCGTCCCAAGGCCCAGGAGATCATCGGCTACTGGCCCGCGCTCGTCACCAAGGAGCGCGTCCCCACCCAGGTCACCGTCTTCGAGAGCTGAGCATGCCGCGCGTCCAACTCCACCGCATCGCCCAGGCCCGCTCCGGCGACAAGGGCGAGGGCTCCAACGCCGGGATCCTCGCGCGCTCCGAGGCGGCCTACGGCTTCCTCGTCGAGCACCTGACCGCCGAGCGCGTCCGCGACCACTTCACCGCGATCAACGGCGGCGGAGTGGTCCGCTACGAGGCCGCCAACATGCGCGTGCTGAACTTCCTGCTCGAGGACTCCCTCGGCGGGGGCGGCAGCGCGTCCCTCAAGACCGACGCCCAGGGCAAGACCCACGGCCTCGCCCTCCTGCGCATGGAGCTCGACGTCCCCCAGGAGGTGCTCGACGCGACGCCCGCCCCGGAGGAGGGCTGAGCCATGGACCTGATCCTCGAGCTGCACGAGAAGGCCCGTCGTAGCGGCAAGCGCGTCGTCCTGCCGGAGTCCGCTGACGAGCGCGTCGTGCAGGCAGCCGGCAGACTCGCGTCCGAGGGGCTCGTCCACCCGGTCCTCGTGGAGGCCCGCGGCATGGCGGCCGTGCCGCCGGGGGTCGAGACCGTCCGGCCCGCGAGCGACCCGCGCCTCGAGACCTTCGCCGAGGCCCTCTTCGAGCGCCGCAAGGCCAAGGGGATGACGCTCGAGCAGGCCCGTGAGCGACTCCTCGATCCGCTCTGGTTCGGGGCGGCCCTGGTCGCGAGCGGCGACTGCGACGGTGGCGTCGCCGGCTCGCTCGCCTCCACCGCCGACGTGCTGCGGGCGGGGCTCGGCGTCATCGGCCTGACCCAGGGGCTGAAGACGGTCTCCAGCTGCTTCCTGATGATCCGGGACGCGGAGGTCTACACCTTCGCCGACTGCGGCGTGGTCCCGGACCCGACCCCGGAGCAGCTGGTCGACATCGCGCTGGCCTCCGCGGAGGGGCACCGGCGCCTCGCGGGCACGGCGCCCAAGGTCGCCATGCTCTCGTTCTCGACCCTGGGCTCGGCGGACCACCCGCACGTGGACAAGGTGCGCGAGGCCACTGCCCTGCTGCGCGAGCGCGCGCCCTCCCTCACGGTGGACGGCGAGCTCCAGCTCGATGCCGCCATCGTCCCCAAGGTCGCCGAGCGCAAGGCCCCGCGCTCGCCCCTGGGCGGCCGCGCCAACGTGCTCGTCTTCCCCGACCTCGACGCGGGCAACATCGCCTACAAGCTGGCCCAGCGCCTCGCGGGCTTCACCGCCCTCGGCCCGCTGGTCCAGGGCTTCGACCGCCCCTTCATGGACCTCTCCCGCGGCTGCAGCGCGGACGACATCGTCCACGTGGGCTGCATCGCCGCGCTGCTGGCGGAGTGACCTCGTCCCGATGGCGCGCAGACGGAGGGACCCCGAACCGGCCTGGAAGCTCGACCTCCATGGCCGCACGGTCGAGCGGGCCCTGGAGCTGGCGCGCCACGAGCTCTTCGTGCGTTGGAAGCGCGGGCAGAGCCCTGGCCTGCTGATCACGGGCAAGGGCCTGCACGCAGCGGACGGCAAGGGGCGTCTCTACGAGGCCATCAAGCAGCTCGTATGCGGCCGAGGTGCCCCCGACCTCGGCGTCCGCACGGCCCGACCCGGCCGCGGTGGGGGCTCATGGCTCGTGGAGCTGCGCGTCGCGCGGAGCGAGGAGCCTCTCGAGGACGACGAGGACTGACCTCAGCGGTCCCCCGGGTCGCTGGAGCCCCCGTACCCCAGGGCCTCGAGGGCGGCCTGCTCCGCATCGGTCGCTGCGCGGTCCCTGCGGGCACTTCCCTCCCCGAGGCGCTCAGCGACCTGGAGCAGGCGGGCCTCGAGGCGGGCCACGACCGCCGGCCGCGCGCGCGTCAGGCTTCGGAGCTGCATCGGGTCGACCCGGAGATCGAAGAGATCGTGCTCGACGCGGCCGGGATCGGCGCGCGGCACGCGGCGCACGAGGGCCCAAGGGCCCTCCACCCAGAGCGCGCGGGTGAGCGGGTCCGCGAACTCACCGCGGGGATTGGCCAAGGCGAGGTGGCCCTCCCCCAGCAGCTCGCGCGTCCGGCGGGCCTGGTGCTGCACCTGCGGTGCACGGACCCCGGGCACCTGCTGGAGCAGCAGCGGCGCGAGGTCGGTCACGGCGCGAGGCCCCTCATCGACGGCCGGCTCCAGTCCTGGGGCCCGCAGGAGAGCGGGCACGAGGAGCTGCTCGTCCCAGAGGTAGCCGTGTCCCTCCCAGCCGTGCTGCCAGAGGCCCTCGCCATGGTCGCCGACCACCAGGACCACGGTCCGCGCGCCGACCTCCTCGAGGAGCTCCCCCACCAGGCGGTCGGTCTCCACCAGCTCACGGTCGTAGGCGTTGAGGTGGGCGACGAGCTCCGGTCGAAGGGGGACTCCCCGCGGGTCGAGGATGGACTCCGCGAG
>WTJQ01000323.1 GCA_011524785.1 Planctomycetota bacterium
GACCCGGAGCCGCGGAGCCGCCTCGAGAGCGGCGAAGAGGACGCGCGGGTCGCTGGCGCACAGGTAGCCGGAGTTGGCTCGGATGGTCCGGGTCTGCTCCGAGGGGCCCTCCAGGGTCACGCGGGCGCCGAGCGCGACGGCACCCGACCGCTCGCGCACGTCCACGAGGATGCGGCTGGTGAGCGGTTCGGTCGGGACCACCCGCAGATACTGGGCGGGGGAGAGCACGTGGGTGCGGATGAGGTCGGGAACGAGGTCACCATCCAGGTCGCCGACCGCGATCCCTCGGCTGATGCGCGCCTCGGCCATGGCGCCGTCCTCGACATCCAGGAAGCGCCCGTTCCCCGCGTTGCGGAGGAGGGAGTCGGGTTCGGCCAAGCCACTCCACGGCGCCTCGAGGAGAGTGCCGACCGGATCCCCGAGTCGGACCCGGCCATTGGCGATCGCGAGGTCGGGGGCGCCATCGGGCTCCAGGTCCAGCACGCCGACCCCGAACCCGGTGAAGGCCATGGTGGTCTCCACCAAACCGGACTGGGCGGTGCGGTCCTTCCACGCGCGCCCGGAGCGGCGGTAGAGGGTGTGCGTCTCCTCCTGCAGGTGCGTCAGGAAGAGGTCGACCAGGCCATCGCCGTCGAAGTCCTCGCTCACCACGCCCATGCCCGCCTCGGCGTGGCCGTGCTGGTTGAACGCGAGGCCTGCGAGGACGGCCTGCTCCCGATAGGTGCCGTCCTCCTGCCGGATCCAGAGGTGATTGGCCTCCCCGTCGTTCGCCACGAAGAGGTCCTCGTCCCCGTCACCGTCGAGGTCCTCGATCACGACCCCGAGACCGGGGCCGGCGGGTGCCGTCCGAAGACCGACCTGCTCGCTGATGTCCACGAAGGCTCCGTCACGGTTCTCCAAGAGGAGGTCGGGCTCGGGCGGGGAGGACTGGGGAGGGCAGTACGACGGTCGACCAGCGCCGTCGTGGCAGATGAGCTCCGGATCGAAGGTCAGGTAGCGCACGACGTACAGGTCGAGGTCCCCGTCCCCATCGTGATCGAAGGCAGCCGCCGAGCACGACCAGCCGTCGTCCTGAGGGACTCCCCAGGCCTCGGTGACGTCCTCGAAGGAACCATCCCCTCGCCCGAGCCAGAGGGCGTCTGCTCCGCGTGCCGTCATGTAGCAGTCCTCGATCCCGTCACCGTCGAAGTCCGCGACCGCGATGCCCATCCCATAGCCCCGGGCAGCGGGGAGCTCGGGCCCGGGGCGGAGATCGCCGCTCCCGTCTCCCAGGTAGAGACGGTGGGGGGACGCATCGCGGCCGGGGCGGGTCGAACGCGGGTCCTCGCCGGCGTTGACCAGCAGAAGGTCCAGCGCGCCATCGCGGTTGGCATCGAACAGCGCGATCCCGCCGGACATGATCTCCGGCAGATCGAACGAGCCCGTCGCCCCGACGACGGGGACGAAGTCGAGGCCAGAGCGGGCGGTCCTGTCCTCCAGGGGATCGACGACGGGTGCCTCACCGCAACCTCCTAGGAGGAACGAGAGGAGCACGAGGCGGCCGGGGCCACTCACGGCACTGGGTGCGCCCGCGCCCATGCGCTTGCGCTCCATGAGGTCCGCGGTCTCCGGGACGGCGCTCGAGTGGGTGGGGGACTGCATGCGGTCGCCTGGAGCCCCCCCTGCACGACCGTCACTCGAGGTCGAGCGGAGCGATGCTCACCACTTCCACTTCGGCATCTCCGGTGGGCAGATGCAAGGTGACCTGCCGGCCCACCTTGGCCCCGAGGAGACCCGCAGCCAGCGGCGCCCGGTACGACACGACCTGGAGCCCGCCCCAGTCCTCGCCGTCCCAGGGGCCGAGGATCGCGACCTCGCGCTCCTTGCCGTCGGACTCCCGGTACAGAACGCGAGTTCCCGGCGCGGCGATCCCGGCGGGGAGAGCCACGTTCTCGAGCAGGTCGGCGTCCCGCAGCTCGTTCTCGATCTCCATCGCGCGGGAGGTGAGGTTGCGCTGCTCCTCGATGGCCGCCTCCCACTCGGAGTTCTCGCTGAGGTCGCCATAGCTGGCAGCCTTGCCGATCGCGTCCTGGTTGGCCGGGATCTTGACGTCCCGCAGCTCCTTGAGCTCCGCAGAGCGGCGCTCGAGACCGAGCTTGGTCGTCCAGATCGTGTCACCGTCCCAGAAGGGCCCGGTCTGACCAGCGAAGAAGTGGCGGTCGTAGGCCAGCGCCACGTCGGTCATGGCGCGATCCAGATCGGAGTCCACTCCACGGCTGCAGATGAGGGCGGCCCCCCGGAGGGCGCTTCCGTCCGCATCGCCCAAGAGGCGACCCAGCAGGGAAGGGGCCCCTTTCGAGAGCAGGTCCGTGAGGCGCGTGCAGACGCGGGTCAGGTGGGGGTTGCCCCGTCGCGTCTCGAACAGGTGCGCGGCGAGGGTCAAGAGCGCCTGGGCCCGCTGGGGCGGGGTCGGGAGCCCCTCCTCCGGCGCGTCCTTCTCGAAGTGAGCGGCGAGGTGCACCAGGAGAGCCGGAGCACGGAGGGGCCGCGCGAGGAGGTTCGCGTAGGTGGCCAGGATCGCATCGCTGCGCTCGGCCTTCACGAGCCGGTCGAACAGCGGTCGCACCATGCCAGGTGCCGCGTGCTGGAGGTTGGCCACGCAATGGTCGATGCAGGCCTCTCCATAGAGCTCCTCGAGGAGCCCGACGGCTCGCTCCTGGTCCTTGGAGCCAGGCAGCTGCTGGAAGAGCGCCCACAGGGGGTGAGGCTCGGACGGGTCCTCGGGGGTCTCGGCGACGACGTACGGGGCCAGGGCCTCGGCAACCGGGGCAGGGGTCTCCTTCTGCACGTCCCGGAGCAGCAGCCACGCCGCCAGCCTCTCCTCGAGTGGCGCCCTGAAGCTGGTGGTGTCCTCACTCACGGCGAGCTTGCCGAGTTCCTCCAGCGCAACGGGGAGCAGCGGGTCGTCCTTGGCGGCCGCAGCCATGAACTCGCGCACTCGCTGGTGCGCCTCCGCCAGGGAGGTCGAGTTGACGAGGAGCTGGCGCAGCGTCTCCGCCGGATCCTTGGGGGTCGCACGCAGCCGCAGGATCGCCTTGGCCGCGGAGCCCGACACCTCGAACCACTCGCTGTTCTCGGCCAGCTTGCGCGCCTTCCGCCACCAGGCGGACCAGGCGCTGCCCTCGATGCCGACCTGCATCAGAGCGGTCTTCACGGAGTTGGTGGTGATCTGCCCGCCCGCCTGGGTGGCGAGCGTGCGCAGGACGTCGAGCGGGTCCGCCTTGACCTCCTTGCGGAGCTCCTCGGGGTTGCGGAAGTGCCGCGCCTTGAGGTCCCGCTCCTCCAGGGGATCGAAGATGTCGATCGCGGTGCGCAGCGGGAAGCGGTCCTTGCGCCCGTTGTGGAAGCGCACCTGGATCTCCTGCGCCTCGTCGTCGCGCGACAGGACCTCTCCGACGCCCCAGCCACCGGGGTGAACGATGAGCGTCTCCGGCTGGAAGGCCATGAAGCGCGCCAGCATCTTCCAGGGACCACGCAGGTCCGCGACGCTGCCGTCGAACCCGGTCAGGGTGCTGCAGAGCTCCCACCAGTCCTCCTCGCCGTAGGCGCTCTGGACCAGCCGCCCGAGGATCTCGCTCAGCTCGGCAGGGCTTCCGCCGTGAACGAGCGCCCGCCCGACGACCTGGGCCGCCTCGACGAACATCCCGCCGCTCTCCAGCAGCTCGGCCTGCTCACGGACCAGCGGGACGCAGCGGCCGATGCGCTTCTTGCTGGCCGCGAGGCTCAGGGCGGCGAGGAGATCGTCGAGCTCCGGGGAGCCCATGGACTCACGCCACGCCTCGTCGAACTCTTGCCACTTTTCTTGCTGGACGAGGAGGGAGAGCTGCATGGATGGGGGTCTTGGAGCGAGGCGTGCTGTGCCGAAAAACGGCGGACAAGGAGGACGCCTCCGGGTGACCCGAGGGCCACCACGAAGGCGCGGACGCATTGTGACGCCCGGGAGGGGGCCCTTCCAGGGGGCTCCCTCCAGAATCGCCTCCGGAAGTGCCGGCCCACGAGCGCCCCGAGCGCAGGCTGGTGCTGCAGCCTCAGTCCACGGCCAGGAGCGCGCCCTTCAGGTACCTCGAGCGCGGGAAGTCCGGCCGCTGCGGATGGTCGGGACCTGCTCCCAGGACCTCGAGGAGACGGACGCTCCTCTCCGCCCGACGGGCGGCCTGGAAGACGACCCCCAGGAAGGAGGGGAGGTCCAAGGCGCCCGAGCAGGAGAAGGTCGCCAGGACGCCACCCGGCGCGACGACTCCGAGCGCCAGGGCGTTCATGTCGAGGTACTTGCGGCGCCCCTCCTCCAGCGAGGCCTTGCCCCGCACCAGCTTGTGCGGGTCCAGGACGACCACCTGACGGGACTCGCCGGCCCCGGAGAGGGCGCGCATGTGGTGGAACGCGTCAGCGTGGGTCCAGGTCACCGCGGCCCCGGCGCGCTCGCCGGCACGCTGCGCGCGCTCCAGCACGACCTCGTCGAGGTCCACGGCCTCGACGCTACGCGCGCCCGCCCGTGCCGCATGCAGTGCGAAGCCCCCCGCGTTGCAGCAGAGGTCCAGGACCGTCCGGCCGCTGCAGAGCCCGCCGACGCGCTGTCTGTTGTCCCGCTGATCACAGAACCAGCCGGTCTTGTGGCCCTGCCCGGGGAGGACCGGGTAAGCGATCCCGTGCTCCTCCAG
The DNA here is from genome assembly GCA_011524785.1 of Planctomycetota bacterium. Lineage (GTDB taxonomy): Bacteria > Planctomycetota > UBA1135 > UBA1135. The sequence continues at coordinate 4,698 of WTJQ01000323.1, forward strand.
CC
>WTJQ01000640.1 GCA_011524785.1 Planctomycetota bacterium
CTGCATGAACGCCGAGGAGATGGCGTAGTCCATGGCCGTCAGGGTCCGGTTCCGCTGGGCCTCGTTCCGATCGAGCCCGGTCGTGCGGGCGATCTGGTAGCAGATCATCAGGATGACGATCAGCACGAGGAACGACAGCATCAGCGCCGCGCCGCGGCGTGAGGCGGGCACCGAGTGGACGTGCTGGGCCATGGCTAGGTGGACGACCCGCGGGGCGGGATCTTCCCCATCCTAGGGCCCACCCGGTGGCGAGGGCAGCGCGGCCCAGGATCGGCCGCGGCTGGGACCGCTCCTTCGCTGCGCGTCCGGCGGTGCCGAGCCCGGGCCGGCCGCCCGGGCTCGAGCCGGCCAACTGGGACGGGCCACGCCATCAGTGCCCCAGCAGCGCGCCCGCCCGGAACGGCCGCGACCCCGCCGGGCCGATGCCCAGCGGGGTCGCGGAGGGGAGTTCCTCGACGGGGTGGGATCACTCGACGTCGATGCGGTCCCAGCCCGTCCGGGTCTCGGGGACCTCGGCGCCATTCAGGGTCGCGTAGACCTCGATCCGGTCGATGTCCGCCGTGGTGACCTCGTCCCGGGAGCGCACTCGGTACTCACCGAGACCCGTGAGGGGATCGATCTGGATGTCCTCGGCGCGGTCGAGCATCACGCCGCCAGCCGCATTCAGGAAGGTCACCCGCATCCCGTAGGCCGTCCCGGTGGCCGCGTCGGTCGGCTTGTCGAGGAAGCCACGGAAGCGCACCTCGTCCCGGTCGTCCCTGAAGGACCAGGAGTTGGCGGAGAAGCTCGGGGGCGTCGTCGGGTCGACGATCTCCTCGTTCTCGAGGGTGATGACCATCATGTGGCCCTCCCCGACGAGGTAGCCGATCGCGGTGACCTCGAGGCCCGGGTTGGAGACCATGAGGTTGAGCATGGTCATCGGCTCCATGGGGCCGGCCGCGCCGATCGCCTCGATGGGGAAGCGCGGGTCGGGGTTCATCACGCAGACGAGGTCCCCGATCATGAAGGACGTCTCGGCCAGGGTGGCTCCCATGACGATGTTGCTGGCGGAGCCGCCCGCGACGTTCTCAGCCAGCTCGATCACGAGCCCCAGGTCCGGGATGAAGTAGGGGTTGCCGGCCCCGTCCTCGTAGACGTGGCCCGCACTCTTGCACGTTCCGCCGGAGTAGGCCGGGTAGCCCGTGGGAGCCTCGGTCGGCAGGGCCGCACCGGGCTGGACCGCGTTGGCCTGGTCACGAATCGTCGTGAAGTGGCTGGTGATCGCCCCCACGACTCGGCCATCGGCGTTCGCCTGGAAGCGGTCGGAGGCATAGACCGAGCGGACGGCACCCGAGAAGTCGCCTCCTGCATCGCGCCCGCCAGCCTGCGCATTCTCGTCGAGCAGGCGATCGAACGTGGCCGCAGTGATCGCTCCACCGGCGCCGTCGCTGGTCCCTTCGAGCTCGACGGCCGCTCCGTCGATGGTGGCGGGGACCTTCACGTTGTGACCGTTCGCGAAGATCTCCTGGGTCAGGGGATCGACCTTCCAGATCGGCCCCTCCACACCCCAGATCTCGAGAGGTTGGCGGACGGTGAGGACGGTGCCGTCGAGGAGGGTGGCGGTCGTGCCGTTGTCCTGTGCCTGGGCTGCGCCCGTGAGGGTCAGGGCAGCGGCGGCAAGGTAGAGCGATGCTCGGAGAGACATGGTGCTGGGAGTCGTTCGAGGGAGATCTGGCGCCCGAACCAGAGGGGTGGCTGAGAGGGGCAAGACCCACCGTGCAGGACCTCCCCGCTCTTGGAAGATCTGCTTTCCCCGACTGGTCCGTCTAGAGACGCATCGCACCTTGAACGGCGGCCGGAAGCCGCCAAGGCAGCACTCGTCCAGGATCGAGACGCGCTCGCCCCCCCTAGGGGGCTGCGTCGGACGCCTCAGTCCCCGAACTCAGCGTTCAGGTCGCCGCCCTGGAGGACTCGCGGGCGGATGTAGAAGAGGATGTTCGTCTTCTCCGTCTCCTGGAACTTGCTCTTGAACAGGTTCCCGACGATCGGGATGTCCCCGAAGAAGGGCACCTTGCTCTCGCGGTCCAGGGTTCGCTCGCTGATGAGGCCGCCGATCACGACGGCCTGACCCGGCTCCAGCCGCACGACGGTCGTCGCGCGCCGGCTGGCGATCTGGGGGACGGTCACGACGGCGTTGGTCGCCGAGCCGCCCTGCTGCGTGAAGGCCACCGCCGTCCCGGTCTGGGCGGAGGCCTCAATGTCGATGTTGAGGATGACGGTGTCCTCGCCGATCACGCGCGGGATCACGTACATCTGCACGCCGACGTCGCGGTACTGGACCGCCGTCGTGAAGTTCCCGTTCGCGTTGATGTTCTGGACGTTGAAGAACGGGATCTGCTCGGTGTTCACGATCTCCGCACGCCCCCCCTCGCGCGTCACGACGCGCGGGTGGGACTGGATCTCGACCCGCTCCTCCGTCGAGACGAGCTCGAGGAGCGCGTTGAACTCGACCCCGTCGAAGACCGCGCCCACGTTGAACAGCGCCTCCGTTCCATTGACCGTGTTCCCGAAGGAGTAGTCCACGGAGCGCACGAGGCCCCCGGCGTTCGGCAGCCCGAAGATCGGGGTGGAGCCGTTCACCGGCTTGATGCCGTAGTCGAAGCGGTCCGAGAGGGAGACCTCGACGATCTTGGCCTCGATCTCGATCTGTTTGACCTGCTCGAGGAAGATCTTGAGGAAGTGCTCCACCTCGAACAGCACCTCCGGCCGCGCCGTGACGAGGAGGAGGTCGCCCAGGTTGACGGCGCTCGGCTGCGTCATCCCGGGCTTGCGCGGGTCGGACCAGGCCTCGACGGACCAGTTCTGGCGCAGGTCCAGGACCACCGCGTCGTCGGGCTGCGCCACCGCCGGATCAGGGAGCCCCGCGCCGTCGGTCCCCGCGCCATGGATCGGGAAGTCGCCGTAGGTCTGCAGGAGCGCCAGCGCCTTCACGCCGACGCCGGCCGGGAAGCTGTAGGGCTTCATGACGAAGCCGTTGTCGTAGACGTAGATCTGGGACCCGAACTCGAGGTACGGGTTGATCGGCGTGGGGTCGTTCTCCTCGGCGTCGGCGATGAGGGAGCCCAGGTCCCCGAGCGGGTCGTCCGAAGCGGGAACTCCGTCGTCGGATGCCGATCCCTCGGTGGCCTCGTCGCTCGCGGGAGGATCAGGGGCGGCTCCAGGTCCCTCGCTGGTGGGAGCCTCGGCGAAGGAGTCCGTGCTCTTGGGATCGGCCGCACCCGCCAGCGGGGCGGCGACCGGCAGGACCGCCTCCTCATCCAGGCCCGGGGCACCAGCACCAGGGACCTCCGCCTCGCCAGGCTCGGCGACGGGCTCGATCCGCCCCTCGGCGAGGATGCGCTGGAAGAGCTCGAGGTCGATCGGACGCTCGTCGGACGGCCCGCTGGCCGCGCGGTCGGGACCTGCACAGGCGATCAGGGTGCTCAGCGCCGCGAGGGCGAGGCCCGCACGAGCGCCATGGAGCCGCGTCACGCCCCCACGCGGAGACGCGGGGCCCGGAGCCAGCCCCCTGCGCAGCGGCCCCGTCATGGAGTCTCAGCTCCCCTTCAGGGAGGCGCGGACCGTGGCCGTCAGGTCGGTGATGGGGTTGCCGCGGCGGTGGCGGATCTTCTTCCAGACCGAGCAGTGGCCTCCGTCGGTCATGGCCTGGCTGCAGGCGGCGACCACCTTCGAGTGAGCCGCGTTGTGGAGCTCGATCCAGCGGGCCGTGCCCGGGTCGAGCTTCTCCTTGCGGATGGTCTCGTACTCGTCCGTGCAGGAGAGCAGCGCGGGGTAGTCCACCTTGGCGGGACTCGACAGCTGGCGGGCCTCCGAGAGGCCGCAGAGGCTGTCGTTGCTGTCCAGGACCCAGTCCGTGCCTCGGCCGTCGTCGTCCAGCTGGGCCGCGAGTTCGGCGTGGGGACCGCCCGAAGCCGGAGCCGCGGCGGAGGCCGCGCCCGAGGCGATCACGAGGAGGCCAGCGGCGAGGGCGGGGAGGGACGGAGGAAGGCGCTTCATGGCGTGGTCGGTGGCGGCGGCAGCCCCGGCCGGGGTCGACGTGGTTCCAGGGACGGCCCCAACCCGGCGAACCGGGGCCCCAGGGACCGCGACTGGGCGACCGCCGAGGCGATCACCACGAACGCACATTATGGCGCAGGCCCCACCCAGAATGGGAGGGGGTGGCTGGCAAGCTTTGCGTGCGGAGCCCGGGGGGGGCTGCTCGTCTCTTCGGCCCTGCATGGCCTCTCCTGAAGCCCCCCTGCGCTTCCAGACAGAGCCCTTGCCGAAGTGCCCAGGAGTGGGAACCCCACTGGAGCCCTCGGAGGGGGTCTGGAGCCCTCGGGGGGCCACGCATGAGCGGGCCAACTGAGCGCCCCTCGCTTGGCCCGAGAGTCCCTGGAGCCCCCCCCAGCCTGCGGAGCAGCACCGTGCGACAGTCAGAGCGGGGAAGGGCTCTGGGGACCCGCCCCGGATCAGGGCGTCCCCTCTGCTAGCGCCCCACCCTCGGGCGGGGACCCACGCGCTGCCTCGAGGGGGAGCCGCACCCAAGAGGGGGCCCCCGCCCCGGCGGCGCCGGGGCGGGGGCTCCCGCTGGGTCCGAGCTGAGGCTCAGTCGTCGTAGCGACGGCGGCCGCCGCCGCTGCCGGCGCGGTCGCGGTCACGCCCGCC
>WTJQ01000045.1:0-3709 GCA_011524785.1 Planctomycetota bacterium
ACAGCGGCGCCACGGGGAGGGTCGGTGCCTGCGCATCCCCTTGCGAGGCTCCGGACCCCGGCTCGCCAGGCTCGGGGAAGACGAGCCCCGTGGCAGCCCCGTCGCCGGGCGCGGAGTTCTCTCCACGTACCCAGGACTCAGGAGAGGGTTCGAGGACCTCCGCAGCGAGCCAACGGACCAGGAGCATGGCCAGCAGGAGCCCCACCAGGGTCACGATGCGCTCTCTCGACGCGTCCACCCCTGGACTCTACCGGCAGCCGAGTCTCGAACGAAGGACGCGGGCCGGGGACCAGGCGCGCCGACTCTGGCGCAGCACTCGCCCGGCTGGTCGTGCCTCGCTGCGGACCTGCTCGCGCAGGACCGGCGTCACGCTGCGAATGAACCGCGGGACTCAGGCTTCCCCGTAGCCGCTGGGGTGTGCTTGGTGCCAGGCCCAGGCATCCTCGAGGATCTGCTCGAGCGAGGAGCGCCGGGGGCTCCAACCCAGGAGGGAGCGAGCGCGCCGACCATCGGCCACGAGTCCGGCCGGATCGCCCTCCCTGGCAGGCGCATCCTCGGAGGGGATCGCGTGCCCCGTGACGAACCGCGCGGCCTCGATCACCTCGCGCACCGTGTGACCGGTGCCGGTCCCCAGGTTGCAGGCGATGTCGGCGGTGCCTCCCTGAAGGAGGTGCAGCGCACGCAGGTGCGCGTCGGCGAGGTCGTCCACGTGAACGTAGTCCCGCTCGCAGGTCCCGTCCCGGGTGGCATGGTCCGCGCCGAACACCAGGATCCGCTCCCGCTGGCCCAGAGCGACCTGGAGGACGAGGGGGATCAGGTGGGTCTCGGGCTGGTGGTCCTCACCATGGGCCCCGCCGGGAGCCGCCCCGGCCGCGTTGAAGTAGCGGAGTCGCGCGATCCGGAGGCCCCAGCCGCGGGCCGCCTCCTCGAGCACGCCCTCCGCATCGAGCTTGGTCTGGCCGTAGGGACTGATCGGACGCTGCGGGTGGTCCTCGCCGAGCGGGAGCGCCTCGGGCACCCCGTAGGTCGCACAGGTCGAGGAGAAGACGAACTCCTGGACCCCAGCCACGCGCGCGGCCTCCACCAGGTTCCGCGTCCCCCCCACGTTGACCCGGTGGTAGCGCTCCGGCTCCCGCACGCTGTCGCCCACGTAGCACAGGGCGGCGAAGTGGAGGATGCTGCGGGGACGGACGGCCTCCATGACCTCGGTGAGGCGCTCGGGCTCGAGCAGGTCGCCCTCGAAGAACGGCACCTCGCGGGGGAGGGCGTCCCGATGTCCCTCGGAGAGGTTGTCCAGCACCGCGACCGGCACGCCGGCCGCGTGCAGCACGCGGACCGCGTGACTCCCGACGTAGCCCGCCCCTCCGGTCACGAGGACCGGCCCCTGGGGGATCGGCGTCAGGGACTCTCCGGGCATCCCCTGAGTCTAACCGCCGGGACAGTCCGAGGACCTCATCCGTGCAGGGTCTCGTCGAACCGAAGCCCCAGCTCCTCGAGATCGGTCAGGGCACGGGACCAGGACTTCGCCACGGCATGGTGCCCAGCGATCTGGACGCCGGGCTCCACCAGCCCCAGCAGCAGCGCAGCGAACACCATCCGGTGATCTCCGTGGCCCTCGAGCTGGATCGTCCCCCCGCCGGCCGGCTTCGCCGAGGGGCCGATCGCGAGCCTGTCCGCTCCGACCTCCACGGCACACCCGAGGCTGCGACAGAAGCCCGCGAGAACCGAGAGCCGCGGGCTCTCCTTGCCCTCGAGCGTCCCCAACCCCGTGAGCTCGGAGCTGGCCGAGCCCCATCGCGCAGCCGCGACCGCGATCGGCACGAGGACTGGCGCGAGATCCGGCTCCCCCGTGAGGTCCAAGCTGGCCCCGCGAATGGGAGGTCCTTCGGCCCAGGCACCCGCATCGTCGAACCCCGCCCCGCAGCCGAAGGCGCGCAGGTGCTCGAGGATCCTCACGTCTCCCTGGGCGGAGTCGCGGCCCAGCCCCGGAACGGACACGCGCCCCCCTGAGAGGCAGCCTGCGGCGAGGGCGACGGCGGCGGCCGAGGCGTCGGGCTCCACCAGGAACGGCTCCTCCGGGGCTCGCAGAGGTCCCTTCACCAGGAACACGCGCTCGGCGTCGCCGAGGACGTGCTCCTCGGTCTGGACACCGAACCGCTCGAGGGTCCAGCGGGTGAGACCCACGTAGGGCGCGCTGGGGATCGTCCCCCTCACGCGCAGGGCCCCCTGGTCCGGCCATGCCGCGAGGGCCACGAGGAGGGAGCTGACCTCCTGGCTCGACCGCGGGGCGTCGAGCAGGACCTCCGAAGGCGGTCCGACCGCGGTGACCTCCACGGGCCATGGCCCCCCGAGCGGAGTGACGGTGGAGCCGGCCTGGGAGAGAGCCCCGAGGAGCGGGCCCGGATCTCGGCGCAGCAGGGATCCCGCGGCCTCGACGGTCACCGTCCGACCCACCCAAGAGGCGAGGCCAGCGACCCCCAGCAGCAGCCGAGCCAAGGTCCCCGACTCCCCCACGTGCCAAGGCTCGGCGGAGAGGCCGCCGAGACCGCGCGAGGGCCCCGGAGGGCAACCCTGAATGGTCAAGCTCGCGGGGCCGTGCCTCGCGACGACGAGGCCGAGCTGTTCGGCCCATCCAGCGGCGGCCGCCACGTCCTCCCCGCCGGGCAGCGCTCCGAATCGGGTTCGGCCGTGACAGAGCGCCGCGGCGACCAGGGCGCGCTGGGCGATCGACTTGGAGGTGGGCACCCGCGCGGTTCCGGCAGCCACGCCCGAGACGCGGAGGACCCGGTGCCCCTCACCCTGGGAGCGATCCGCGGAGCCGTTCAGCCCAGACTCCTCTCCGAGGCCGTCCATCGCCGGATTGTAGCCCGCGCACGCCCTTCTCATACTGGTCGTCGTGAGCATGCCGACCTCCACCCAGGGCGCCTACCTCGGGCGCGACGACGCCCCTCCGGGCCTCCAGCAGATCGCCTCCGGGAAGGTGCGTGACCTCTACGCGCTCGAGGACGGGACGCTCCTGATGGTGGCCTCCGATCGCATCAGCGCGTTCGACGTGGTGATGAACGCCGGCGTGGCGGACAAGGGCCGCGTCCTGACGCACATCGCGGCTCACTGGTTCACCCGCACGGAGGAGCTGACCGCGAACCACCTGCTCTCGACCCGGGTGGAGGACGTCCCGGGCCTGAGTCCCGAGTGGCAGGAGCGGCTGCGCGGGCGGATCATGATCACCCGGCGCTGCACGCCCGATCCCATCGAGTGGGTCGTGCGTGGGTACATCACCGGGTCGGGCTGGAAGGAGTATCTCCAACGCGGGACGGTCTGCGGGATCCCTCTGCCTGCGGGCCTGCGGCAGGCCGAGAAGCTGCCCGAGCCAATCGTCACCCCGACGACCAAGAACGAGGCTCACGACCGCCCGCTCTCGCCCACGGAGGCAGAGGACCTGATCGGGGCCGAGCGCTGGAAGCATGGTTGCCAGCTCGCTCTCGCGCTCTACGAACGCGGCTGCGAGGACATGGCGGGCCACGGCATCCTCCTCGCCGACACCAAGTTCGAGTTCGGCACGCTCGATGGCCAGACCCTTCTGATCGACGAGGCGCTGACTCCGGACTCGAGCCGGTTCTGGCCGGAGGCGGAGTACGAGATCGGCTGCTCACCGCCGAGCCTCGACAAGCAGATCCTGCGGGACCACCTCGAGACCCTCGACTGGGAC
>WTJQ01000045.1:3719-4617 GCA_011524785.1 Planctomycetota bacterium
CTGGCTACCTCGACATCTGCCGCACGATCACGGGCAGCCTCCCCGAGGGCGTGGCCTGAGAGCTCTGTGGCGCGGAAAGACCCGAGCCCACGAACCCTCCACGGCTGCGCACTGCATTCGGCTGCGGCTGATCGGGATCCGCCACCTGGGACGGCACGGAGCGGGCTCCGCCGTTGTCCGCACGACGAGTCCCGACCGGCACTCCTGGGCGGGGTGCCGCCTGGGCCTCACCGCCCCCCCGTGCCCCGTTCCCTCGGCCTCGCGGAGGGAGCGTGCCTCACTCCTCGCGCGGTGCGAGGACCCGGATCACGAGCACGCCCACCACGACCGCGACGAGCTGCGCCGCTAGGAACGGCGCAACCGACGCCGGAGCAATGCTCGTGTAGCTGTCGGTGAGCGCGCGCGCGAGGGTCACGGCGGGGTTCGCGAAGCAGGTCGAGCTGGTGAAGAAGATGGCGCCGAAGACGTAGCCCGCGACGGCCCACGGAATCTGCTGCCGGTCCCCTCGCCTCACGGTCAGGAAGATCACGAGCAGGAGTCCCAGGGTCGCCACCACCTCGGAGAGCCAGAGCGCCGGTTCGGAGCGGGCGCGCGTGCCAAGGGTCACGGCGGGCAGACCGAACTGGAGGTGCGTCGCCACGACCCCCAGCGCCCCACCCGCGACCTGCGCCACGATGCGTCCCGGGACCGCGCCCCAGGGCGTCCCCCCGAGCACGGCGTCCGAGAGGGTGACCGCAGGATTGAAGTGCGCCCCGGAGACCGGCCCGAACGCCACGATCAGCGCCCCCAGCGCGAGCGCCGTCGCGAGGGCGTTCTCGAGGAGCTGCAGCCCGTCGTCCGCAGGGCTCAACCTCTCGGCCATGACGCCCGAGCCCACGATCGCGGCAAGGAGGAGAGC
>WTJQ01000325.1:0-2637 GCA_011524785.1 Planctomycetota bacterium
ACCGCGAGCGCCGGCTGCACCCGACCGTGCGCCGCTTCCTGCTGGAGTGTGCGGCGGCGGCGCTCCCGGCCTCCATCGCCCTCGAGGCCGTGCCCACCCTCGAGCCGGCCGAGGCGGAGCTGCTGATGGAGGCGACGCTCGATCGCTGGACCAGACCCCACCCCGCGGACCTGCTCCCGTTCCTGGCGGAGGGCGCGTCCGTCGAGCTCGGCGATCGAGCCTCGCGAGCGCTCGCGAACTCCCTGGGCCATGAGCACCACGAGGCCGCGGTGGCGGCCCTGCTCCCGCTGGTGGACGGGCCGGACCGTGGCCGCCAGATGGAGAGCTTCAACTGGCTCGCAGGCGCGCCCCTCGCTCCAGCCGAGGCCGAGGCCCTCGTGGAGGCATGGCGCCGCATCCCCCTCCAGGAGCGCGTCCATCGCCTGCGCTTCCTGCCCCGCGATTCCGCTCCGCTCGGCTTCCGGGAGGACCTGCTGGAGCTCGCCGCGCGCGAGGCGACCTGCACGGCCAGCGTCGTCGAGCTGCTCGGGACCTGGACGGACGACGAGCAGGTCGCGGACGTGTTGGCCTCGAGCCTCGGTCGCGTGCTCGACGATCTGCCCCTCCTGGCCGGGCGCGGCGCATCCCTGGAGGCGGAGGCGCGCGCCGCCGAGCGCCTCGACGCGCTCGCCGGCGTGTCGCTCCAGGTCGCGAGGCCGCTGGCTCAGCGCGCGCTGGAGCTGGTGGTGGGGTCCGAACGGCCGACGCGGCACCAGCTCCTGAAGCGCGCGGTCGCGGTCCTCGCCAGGGACGAGGCGGGTCGTGCCGCACTCCTGTCCCTGCTGGCTCCTGGGACGCCGCGCCGGGCGCGCTACGAGGCGGCCCTGGCCCTCGCCGGGACGGCGCCCGAGGCGTCGGACGCCCTCGTCACCCTCCACGAGGAGGTCGACCGCGTCCTGCAGCTGCGTGGGGTGCGGGCGCTCGCGCGCGAGGCCTTGCCCAGCGTGGACGCCTTTCTCGAGGGGCTCCAGGCGGGGGACGGTCCCTTCGAGGTGCGGACGGCCGCGCTCGAGGCCCTCGCCGGACACGGCCAGGTCGGGGCGCTGGCACGAGCGCTCGAGCAGGAGGATCCGGAGCTGCGCCTGGTCGCGGTGGAGGGCCTCGCCGACCTGGAGGGCGGAGCGGCGGTCCTGCGGCGCGCTGTCGAGGTCCGTCTGAGGCAGACGCCCTTCCTGCGCATGGACGAGTTCGAGGGCAGTGAGCTGCTCGACCTCCTCCGGGGCGTCGCGCGCAGCGGCGCGCTGGAGCCCGAGCTGCTGCGCCTGGTCCTCGCGCGGCCGGCGGCGGCGGCCCGCTCGGACCTCGCGGTGAGGTTCGTCGAGGGCACCCTCCCGAGCCCGGCCTCACGCTGGCGGGCCGAGCTCGAGGCCCTGGAGGTGCTGGCCCGCCGTGGCCAGCTCCAAGCGGCCCTCGATGCCATCGGGCCCTGGTGGCGCCTCGACGCCCGCCTGCTGCGTGCCCTGGCCTGGATCGCGCGGGAGGACGCCGACCTGGCGGGCCCCCTCCTCACCGCCGCGCGCATCGGCCTCCAGGGGGAGGCGGACCCCGATCCCACCCTGCTGACCAGCTGGTGGGAGGACGGCCAGGGGGCCGCGGATCCCGCCGTCCATCGCGCGCGCCGGGCGGCGGCCCTCCAGCGACTCGGTCGGCTGCAGCGTGCGCGCCTCCCCCGCTGAGTGGGGGGCCAAGAGGGCTCGCGTCCTGATCGGCGGGACCTCCCGTTCCGGGGCGAGGTCGCCGCGCCCGCGCGCTAGACTGCGCCCATGACGACCTCCGCCACGGACCCCCAGGCCACGGCTCTCCCGGACGGCGCGATCGAGACCCTCGACGACGGCATCGGCTTCGTCGCCCTGGTCGACCGCATGGCCGAGGACCCGGCCCTCAAGGTCGTCAACAGCGCGCGCATCTCCTACGACAAGCGCAAGCAGGCCTTCGACGAGAAGGACCAGAAGCTGTGCGGCTTCCTGTGGAAGCACGGGCACACCTCGCCCTTCCGCCACAGCTTCTACACCTTCCACTGGAAGGCGCCGCTGTTCGTGTTCCGGCAGGCGTTCAAGTACCAGGTCGGCTCCGGCTGGCGCGAGTACGAGGTCGAGGGCCAGAGCGTCTCGCTCGAGGTCTTCGACGTGCTCTTCGACACGGACAAGGGCTGCTCCTGGAACGAGGTCAGCGGTCGCTACGTGCAGTGGACGCCGGAGTTCTACGTGCCCACCGTGATGCGCTCGAACCCGCCGCACGGGAACAAGCAGGCGTCCGTGGACCTGCCGGCCGACTTCGACCACGCCGGCGAGCGCGAGCGGATGCTCGGCGAGTGCCGCGACGCCTTCCGGCAGTACGAGGAGCGCATCGAGCGCGGCGTCGCCAAGGAGATCGCGCGCATGATGCTGCCCCAGGGCCTCTACTCCCAGGCGTACTGGACGGTGAGCCTCCAGGGCGTTCTGCACTTCCTGGACCAGCGTCTCGCGGCCGACGCGCAGTTCGAGATCCGTCGCTTCGCCGAGGCCGTGGCCGAGCTGGTCCGCCCGGACCTCGAGCGCGTGGGGGTCGATCTCGACGCCCTGCGTGCCGCCCACGGCGAGGGCTGAGGGGCCGCGCCGG
>WTJQ01000325.1:2737-4663 GCA_011524785.1 Planctomycetota bacterium
AGCCCCAGGTGAACCAGCGCGTCCCGCCGCGCGTATCCTCTGGGGCATGACGTCCCGCACGCCTCTGCTGGCCCTCCTGGCCCTGATCGCGCCCCTGGCCGGCTCCCTCGTCGGCGGGGCCGGAGCGCCCTCGAGCGAGGTGCGGCCGCAGGACCCGGACGAGCCGCTCGCCGTGGATCCGTTCGCGGACCTCCGGGCAGCCTTCGCCACCCAGGGGATCGGCCTCGACGCGACCCGCGGGATCGTGACCGCTCCGGCTCAGGTGGCCGTGGTGAACGACCTGCTCGAGTACCTGCTCGTCATGCCCCACGGGGCCGCCCACGAGGCGCTCTTCACCACGAGCGTCGATCCCGAGGTCCTCAACACCGCGCTGCTGACCCTCGGCGTCGCGCCGGGCATCAACGCCGATTGGGCGCCGAAGGACCCGGCGCCCTCGCAGGAGGAGATCAACGCGGGCACCTCGCCCTACGACGTCCGGGTGCCCGAGGGGGACGGCCTGTTCCTGTACGCGGGCTGGCGCGAGGGGGAGGAGGTTCACCTGCACCGCATCGAGGACCTCGTGCGCGATCGGTTCCGGGGGCGCACACTCCGGCGCCACCGCTTCGTCTACCTCGGCTCGGCCATGACGCAGCGTGGCCCCGACGAGCCGGCGCGGTTCGCCGCGAGCACGGACGGCAACCTGATCAACGTGAGCTTCTTCAAGGCGGGGCACACCCTGCTGACGACGGCGCTCGAGGAGTGCGTCGACCAGTCGGCGTGGCTCGCCAACGCCTGGCTCCTGCCCCCGGTGGGCAGCACGGTGCTGCTCGTGTTCTCGCGCGAGCGGCTGCAGGTCGACCTGGCGGGGATCGGGGAGCTGCCGGTCGTCGCGCCCGTCCCCAGCGCGGGGGGCGAGTCCCGGTGAGCGAGACCGCGTCGCCCGGTGCCGGCGAGGAGCAGGAGCTGCTCCGCCGCATCGACGCGTGTGCGCGGACCGATCGCTGGTCGCGCATCGCGGAGGGGATCCTGCTCGCCCTCGGCGCGGTGCTGGCCCTGATCGCGCTGGCGGTCGGGGAGGGGCACGCCCCGGCGGACCCCGCCGTGGTCGGAGCGGCGATCGTCGGGGGGCTCGCGCTCGCGGTCCTCTGGCCAGCGTCACGCGTGCGCTCTCGATCGAAGCTCGTGGCCTGGGTCGCGGAGGAGCTCGGCTCGCGCGAGCTTGCGGCGGTCCACGACACGGCGGCGCGCGGTGGGGATGCAGGCGGTGGACCCCTCGCGGAGCTGGCGGCAGCGCGGCTCAACGGCCGCTTCGAGGGCGCTCGTCTGCGGACGGCTGCGCAGGGAGGCATGTGGCGCTTCCTCGCCGCGCCGGTGCTCGGTGGGCTGGCTCTGAGCTGGACCGACGACGCCACCGCGCGCCCAGTGGCGGCTGACGTGGGCGCCGCCATGCAGGCGTTGTCACGGAGTGCGACGTCGGCCGCGGAGGAGATCCTCGAAGGGGTCGGGGACGGCCTGATGGAGCAGGCCATGGCCGATGCGGTCCTGGAGGTCGCTCGCGAGGCGCGGGCCCTGGATCCGGAGGACCCCGGAGCCCTGGACGCCTGGCTCGAGCAGGCCGAGGAGCTGGCGCTCGAGCTCCAGCGCGAGGGCCTGCGGTCGGAGGCGCTCGATGCCGCCCGGGCGGCGGCCGAGGCCGCGAGCCTGGCGGCCGCCGCGGAGGCGCGCGAGGTCGAGCCCGAGGAGGGCGGCGCGGCTGCGCAGGGAGACGACGGAGAGGTGTCCGGGGGAGGTGCGGGTGAGGACTCCCTCGCTGGAACCGACGCCCAGGGCACCCCGGAAGAGGGCACAATGCCGGGCCAGCCCCAGCCCGTGCAGGTCCCCGAGCGGCCTGCCGCGGCGATGGCGGCCGCCCGCGCGGCCCTCGATCCCCGCGACGCGGCGCTGGTG
>WTJQ01000652.1 GCA_011524785.1 Planctomycetota bacterium
CAGTTGGAGCGCAGCGCGCCCGTCCCGATGCGAGACAGCCTCCCGCGCGGTCGACCGGGAACAATCTTCCCGGTAGGCCGCGCGGAGCCCGTCGACCTCAAGCGCGGGGACGCCTCGATCCGGGCAGGCCGGATCAGGGCCGTGCGCATCAGGACCGCAGGACGCTGAGTACCGGGACGCTGGTGTCCTGGCCCCCGTGAGAGGCGCCACGCTGTCCCAGGCCCTTACCGCACGCCGCACCATCGGCAGCGACGGAAATGTCTGCGGCCGCCGAAGGGCGCTCTCCGGCTCTCGGCGGCTGCGCCTCCTCCGCGGCACTCGACCGCAACGCGGCAGTGTCAGGCGTCGTAGAGGTAGGCCTTGATCTTCGCGAGCAGATGGCGCGCCGTGTCGGGCGACTCCCCGGCCTCCTCCCACTCGTCGTAGGACGGATCGAGCGGCCGGTTGGACATGTTGCGCTCGACCTCGACCGCGACCTTCAGGGCGTGGTGCGGGTTCGGGCGCGGCGCGCCCTCCTCGGCGGCCGGCGGCTGCACGAGCTCGTACTCGATCGTGGCGCGCGAGCGCGTCCCGCGCCCTTGGAACGGGTGGCGGTCCTCCTTCCACAGGGTCCGCGCCACGCCCTGCCCCGGGGCCTCGACGCCGTCGAGCCGGTAGCCGAGGTCGTCCAGCGCCATGGCCAGCGCCTGGTGCAGCACCGAGGCGTTGAGCACCTCGACCTCGGCGAGGGTCCAGTTGGGCTCCTCCTCCTGGAACAGCGCGCAGCCGGGGAGGAAGAGCAGAGCGAGGCAGAGCGGCAGGAGGCGGTTCATCGGTCGCGTCGATCCTCCTCGGGATCGTTCTTGTCCCGGAGCACGATCCGGACCGGGACCTCGGGGAAGGGGAAGGCGTCGCGGATGCGATTCTCCAGGTACCGGAGGTAGTCCTTCCCGATCAGGCGCTTGTCGTTCACGAACAGCACGAAGGTGGGCGGATGGACGTCGGCCTGGGTGGCGTACTTGAGCCGCGCCCGCTGGCCCCGGCTCGAGGGGCCGCGCGTCTGCAGCGCCTTCTCGAGCACCCGGTTGAGCTCGCCCGTGCTCACGCGCCCGGCCGCCTGTGCGTGCAGGTCGGTCGCGAGCTGGAGCAGGTCCTCCACCCCGTGGCCCTCCTTGGCGGACAGGAACGCGATCGGCGCGCGGGTCATGCCGGGGAGCTCGGCGTCGAGGTACTCGCGGAACGCCTCCGGGTCCGCGTCCTCGAGCAGGTCCCACTTGTTGGCGGCCAGCACGATGGGCTTGTGGTGCATGACCGCGTAGCGCGCGAGCGACTTCTCGATGGCCGAGAGCGGCTGGCGCACGTCGAAGAGCAGGATCACCACGTTCGCGCGCCGCACCGTCTTGCGACTGCGGGCCTCCGAGAAGAACTCGATCGCGTCGGCGAGCTTGGACTTCTTGCGCATGCCCGCCGTGTCGATCACGGTGAAGTGCTGGTCCTCGCGCTCGAAGCGAACGTCGACGGCGTCACGGGTCGTCCCCGGGATCTCCGAGACGATCATGCGGTCCTCGCCCGCGAGGCAGTTCACCAGGGTGCTCTTGCCCGCGTTGCGGCGCCCCACCACGGCCAACAGCATGGAGGCCTCGGGCTGGACCGGGCGCTGGGCCGGGGCGTGCGGGAAGCGCTCCCAGAGGGCCTCGATCAGGTCCGCCATGCCGTTCCCGTTCTGCGCGCTGATGGGATGGAGGCTCTCCCCCACGCCGAGGCTGTGCAGCCCCTCCACCTCCCAGGCGGAGTCGGCGCGCTCGCACTTGTTGGCGATCAGCATCACGGGCACGCTCGAGCCGCGCAGGCGTGTCGCAACGCGCTCGTCGAGGGGGGTCGCCCCGTCGCGCCCATCGACGAGGAACAGGATCAGCTCGGCCGTGGCCAGCGCGGCGTCCACCTGTCCCTCCACGTGCGGGCCGAGGTCGTCGCGGTCGACGATGCCGACCCCGCCGGTGTCGATGACCTCGATCCATCGCGCTCCGTCGGGGTGATCGAGGCGAGCCGGCACGGCGATGCGGTCCCGCGTGACGCCGGCCGTGGGCTCGACGATGGCCACGCGAGAGCCGCAGAGCCGATTCAGGAGGGTCGACTTCCCGACGTTCGGACGGCCAACGAGGGCGACGCGGGGCAGGGGCGTGGCGCTGGGAGCGTCGACGCCGGCCTCGGTGGCGTCGACGGACGCCGGGCTTGTGGGAGTGGGATCGGTCACGGGATGCCGAGGGCCTTGTGCACCTGGGGAACGACGCGCGCCGCGAGGCCGAGGTCACGGGCGTCCTCGAGCAGCTCGGTCAGGAGGTCCTGGTCCGGTGCGCCGACGCCGGCCGTGGGCGTGACGGGCTGCAGGACCACGGGGAGGTTCGGAGCGAGGCGCGCCACGTCCTCGAGCAGGGGCAAGAACTCCCGCGCCGCCCGACCGCCCGCGACGATCAGCTTGCCGCAGGCGTCGTGATCCGCGACGAGCGTCAGGCAGCGACGCCGTGCGAGCTCCCAGTCGCTGGCACTCGCCGGCGTGGCCTCGCCCCAGGGCTGCTCGCCCTCCGGCCCCTCCACCTCGACCGGGACCGGCTCGCGCAGGTCGTCCGGGAGCTTGAGGTCGAGGCTCACGTGGTCCACGCCGTCGAGGACGGAGGCGAGACTCTCGGGATGCGCTCCGGCCGTCTCGAGGTGCAGCCGCCGCGGCCCCTTGACCCGGGCGAGGCCGCGGACGAAGCCGGGCCAGAGCAGGGGCTCCCCGCCGGTGAGGCTGATCGTGCGCGGCTCACGCGGCTCGGTCGCCAGGATCCAAGTCAGGACCTGGAACGGCGAGGCCCACGGCTCCTCCTCACGCTCGCCGTCCGTCCCCGAGATCCGCGCAGGCGTCTCGCGCACCAGCCAGGAACCGGGCGTGTCGCACCATCCGCATCGGAGCGGGCAGCCGGCGAGACGCACGAACACCTGCGCCTCTCCCACGAAGGCGCCCTCCCCCTGCACCGAGGAGAAGACCTCGAGCACAGGAGCCCGGCTGGAGGAGGGGGCGGGGGCATTCATGAGAGAAGCCCCTGGCGCAGGGCACCAGAGGCTCGCTGGACCTGACCGGCGGAGCGCACTCCGCCAGCGGCTGGAACGGGTCGCGGGGGCATGGGCCGCCGCGCGCTCGGTCACTTGCCGCGCTTGGTCTTGATCTTGAACTTGGTGCGGACCTTCGGGAGGCCCAGGGCCGAGCCGCTCTCCTGGAGCTTGCCCTCGCGGAGCAGCTGTTGGACCCGCTCGACGCGGGTGAACACGGAGCGCTCACCGGTGAGGTTGTTGACGCCGCGGAGGCTGGGGTGGATCGACATGGCTCAGGGGTTTGGCTGGACGAGTGTCGGGCGAACGGGCGCGGATCCGGGACCCACGACCGCCGATCGAGCCGAGCAGGATAGCGAGCGAGGCCCCCTGCGGCCAGTCCAGGCGTCCCGAAGGATGCCCGCGGGGGACTCTCCTCGCCCTCCTACCGGAACGGCGGCTCCTGAGATTGGGGCCGCGGGACCCCGGGCGGCGAGGCCTGGGGGCGAGCCCGCACCTCAGCGCCGCAGGACGCTGTCGATCGAGACCTCGTACGGGCCCTGGAACATCGGGCGGCCCGTACGCGGATCGGGCAAGGCCTTCAGCTCGGTCGTGAGCCCTGCGAGGGCCGCTGTCGTGGGGGCCGCCCCCACCACCACGACGATCCCCGTCCCGCGAGCCCCGCGCTGCACCTCGAGGGGGCGACAGGCCGGCAGGCCGGCCGCGAGGAGGCGCTGGTAGGTGTCCTCGGCGTAGCCACGGATCTTGGCCGAGTCGCTGTTGTACTGCACCGCGACCACGGTGAACCGATTGGCGGGGTCCCGGAGCGCCCGGTCGGCCGCGGTGCCGGGGGTCCCGGTCGAAAGCGCCTCAGAGGGTGCGTGGATGGCCGCTTCGGCCACGCCGCCGCTGCTGGCAGCCCGAGGCGCGGGGGAGCCCCCCTGGGACGGAGCGCTGCTGACGGGCACCAGCTGGAGCGTCGCCTCGGCCAGGGGCGTCGGGCCCGTGGCGGCCTGGACCGGCGCTGGACGCCAGGGCAGGGCGCCGCCGGCGGCCAGCCAGCCGACCCCGAAGGCGGTAGCCAGGAGACCGATCTGGAGGGCCACGAACGCCGTGGTCCCCAGGGAGAGCGGGCCCTTGGTGTTTCCCCGTGCGGGTGCGTCCAAGGGACTGGCCGGACGGACCCAGGAACCCGTGGGGGCCGGGGCGGCCGCACCGGTGTGCACGGGCGCCGCCCGCTCAGCAGCAGCGGGACGGACTCCCGGACCCGGGGCTGACGAGCGATCGACGGAGGCCTTGAGGGCCTCGAGCATGTGGTCCTGGCGCCTGGCCATGGCATCTCCTGACGGGGGAGCCACCGGGCACCCAGCCGTCGCGTCCGAGCCTAGGAACCGCGCAGGTCCCGTTCAAACGCGGCGAGCAAGGCCACTCGGAGGCCCTCCCGCAGCCGTCCCAGGGGTGGGACCCCGCGCCATCGAAGGGTGCCGCCCTGGACCTGCAGCGCCATGATCTCGCAGATCCCTCCGGACTGGACACCAATCCCGACGGCAGCCGTCCGTACCATCAACGAGAGCGCGCGCTCGACCTGCACCTCGACCATGATCC
>WTJQ01000614.1 GCA_011524785.1 Planctomycetota bacterium
GCCTCGAGCCGGTCGAGGGCCACGAGAACGACCCTGGCCGCCACGAGGGCCTGGACCGGCTGCGCTCGAGCGCGTTCCGCGGGGACGGCTCCTGGTCCGACGACCCGGAGGCCGGCGCCGCGCGCCTCGCGCACCTGCCGGCGCACGGCCACGGCCAGCGGGAGTTCCGGACCCCGGGCCTGCGCGAGGTCGCGACCCATCCCCCCTACATGCACACCGGCGCGCTGGCGACCCTCGAGGACGTCGTCGCGTTCTACTCCCGCGGCATCGGCCGCCGCGAGCGCCCCGCGCCGGCGGAGACCGTCCTCGAGCCGCTCGGCCTCTCGCCCGAGCAGGAGGCGGACCTGGTCCTGTTCCTGCGCTGCTTGACCTCCACCGCGGCCCCGCAGACCCTGAGCCCTCGATGACCGCTGCCAAGCTCAACCGCAAGCTCCACCGGTGGGGCGCGCTCGTGAGCGCGCTGCCGGTCCTGGTGGTGGTCCTCTCGGGACTGCTCCTGCAGCTCAAGAAGGACTGGGCCTGGGTCCAGCCCCCCACCCGGAGCGGCACGGCGGAGGCCCCCAGCCTGCCCTTCGAGGCGATCCTCGCGGCGGCCGCGGCGGTCCCCGAGGCCGAGGTGAGCAGCTGGGAGGACATCGACCGGCTCGACGTCCGCCCCGACAAGGGCGTCGTGAAGGTGCGCTGCGAGAACCGCTGGGAGCTGCAGCTCGACGCAGCGACCGGGGAGGTGCTCTCCAGCACCTTGCGCCGGTCGGACCTGATCGAGTCCATCCACGACGGCTCCTGGTTCAGCGACGGGGTGAAGCTGTGGGTGTTCCTGCCGGCGGCCCTGGTGCTCACGGGCCTGTGGTTCACGGGCGTGTACCTGTGGTGGCTCCCGTTCGGGGTCCGCAGGAGACGGAGGAGGACGGCATGAAGCGACTGTGCGTGTACTGCGGATCGAGCCCCGGGGCCCACCCCCGCTACCTGGAGGCCGCTCGCGCGATCGGGCGCCTCTGCGCCGAGCAGGGCGTCGGCGTGGTCTACGGAGGGGCGAAGGTCGGCTGCATGGGTGCCGTGGCGGACGCGGCCCTCGCGGCCGGGGGCGAGGTCATCGGGGTGATCCCCCATGGACTCGTGCAGCTGGAGGTGGGGCACACGGGCCTGACGCAGCTCGAGGTCGTGGACACCCTCCACGAGCGCAAGGCCCGCTTCGAGGAGCTCTCCGACGCCTTCGTCGTGCTTCCGGGGGGCCATGGGAGCCATGACGAGCTGTTCGAGGCCCTCACCTGGCTGCAGCTGGCGATCCACGACAAGGGGATCGCCGTCCTGAACCTGGAGGGGTACTACGACCTGCTCCTGCAGCACCTGGATCGCTGCGTGGAGGAGGGCTTCATCCGCCCCGAACATCGGCGCACCCTGCTCGTGGCGGAGCGCCCCGAGGACGTGCTGCCCGTGCTGCGCGGGTTCGAGCCGCCCCCCAGGCCGACCTGGCAGGCCTCGCGCCCCCAGGCGTGAGGCGGCGGTGCTCCTCGGGCGCGTGCGGGTGACCGCTCCCCTCCCCGCGCGCCCCAAGGCCTGAGCGCGCGGGGCACCAGTGCAGCCGTCGAGGCAGCGCGTGAGGATGCCTGCAGCGCTCGCTGCTCGCCGCGGAGCCCACTCGCAGGGCTCTCCGGCGTCTCGAGAAGACCGCACGGGGAATCGCGGGGCGCTCGATCCGTGGCTCACGACGAGGCATCCGGCCCGATTCCGCAGGGGCTGTCCCAACCCGGGACGCGCACGGCTCGCTCCTGGACTGTCTCGCGCCGAGTCAGAACGAGAGCGAGAACCGCGCTGGAGGGTCTTCAGAGGCGGATCTGCGCACTTCGGCCCAGGGAAGCAGGGATCTCGGATCGGGACGGGCTCTCGCTTGCATCGCCGCGGATCGCAGTGCGTCCGCAGCATCGAGGTCGTGCGCCCCCGGTCTCGGGAGTGCTTCACCTCCTCTCAGATCATGAATCGAATTCCCCAATCTCCGTCGAGTCGCTCCCGCAGCGGACGCTCGACCCTCCTCCTCTCGAGCCTCCTGGCCGTTGCTCTGCTTCCGCTGAGCGACGCGGCCGGGCAGCAGGGCGGCGGACGCACGCGTAGGAACATCCCTGGAGCTGGCGCCCCCGGCGGCGGCCAGGGAATCGGTGCCGGCGAGGTCGGCCCCGGCACGCTCAACGTCCCCCTCAGTCAGATCGACGTCCCCCTCCCCCCGGACCTCGACACCTACGTCAAGGACATGGACGCGGCGCTCGCGCTCGGAAAGGCCCTGTTCTGGGACATCCAGGCGGGGTCCGACAGCAAGACCGCATGCGCCACGTGTCACTACAACGGTGGTGGCGACGCCCGGATCAAGAACCAGGTGTACGACGGTCCCGATGAGGCCTTCAACATCTTCGAGTCCGGCCGCGGCGGCGTGAACACGGTGCTGGAGTCCTCCGACTTCCCCTTCCACCGCCTGAGCAACCCCAACGACGCCGAGTCGACGGTGCTGCGCAGCGTGGACGACACCTTCGGATCCGCTGGAGTCCCCAAGCGGATCTTCCAGGGCGTGACCCCTGGTGAGGGTGTCGAGCAGGGCGAGGTCGTCTACGACGAGGTCTTCAGCATCAGTGGCTGCAACCTCGACGGAGCGACGAATCGCAACGCTCCCACGGTGATCAACTCGGTGTTCTTCGTCCGTCAGTTCTGGGACGGCCGGGCCGACTACCGCTTCAACGGGGTGAACGCCTGGGGCGACCAGGATCCGGACGCACGGGTCCTCAAGACGATGGCCGATGGCAGCGTCGAAGAGGTCCAGATCAGCATCGACAAGGCCTCGCTCGCGAGCCAGGCCGTTGGTCCCATCAACTCCAACGTGGAGATGGCCTGGGCCAGCGACCCGAGCACCGGCATCGTGCGGACCCTGCCGGTCGTCGGCCGGAAGCTGCTCTCCGCGGCGCCTCTCAAGCTGCAGAACGTGCACCACGAGGACATGCACCTCGGTCACCTCTCCGCGGCGCCGTCGCGCGGCCTGACCCCTGGCCTCACCTACGAGGACATGGTCAAGGACGCCTTCGTCGACGAGTGGTGGAACGGCGCGGGGACCTTCGACGGGTTCACCATGATGGAGCGCAACTTCTCGCTCTACTGGGGCCTGTCGATCCTGGCCTACGAGGCTCAGCTGGTCTCCGACCAGTCTCCGTTCGACCTCTACGAGGCCGGTGACGAGACGGCGATGACCGAGCAGGAGCTTCGCGGCATGAATCGCTTCATGTCGGGCGGCGCAGGCTGCGCGGACTGCCACGCGGGCTCCGAGTTCGCGGGCGGCACCTGGTCCGACCTCGAGGATCCGCTGACGGGCATCCGTCACGGCGTCGAGCGCATGGGCATGGTCGTGGGCGGTCAGCAGGCGCTGATCGGTCTGACCAACATCCCCGGTCCCGAGAACCCCACCGTCCTCGGCCACGAGGAGTTCTGGTACTCGGACACCATCTCCATGGGCAAGTTCGTCCAGGTCATCCGACCGGACACCGGTCAGGCCCTGGTCCAGGTGAACATCCCGCACACGGCCTGCGAGCTGGGTGTCGAGGGTGAGCCCATCGAGACCGAGATCGAGATGCTCCCGGGTCCGGGCTTCCCGACGACCCCCGCTCCCGATCCGCTGGATCCGCACCCGCCGGCCGAGTTCGTCCTGATCTCGCAGGCCCTCGGTGCGCTTCCGAACGGTGACTGCGGCATGCGCGTCATCATCGAGGGTGAGCTGGTGTTCGGTACGAACACCCCCGCCGGCGAGTACCCGGTGCTCATCAACGGGCAGCAGGTGGCTTCCATCGTCCTCGGCGAGTCCATTCCGGACGCGGTCTACGACGCTGGCTTCTACAACATCGGTGTGCGCCCGACCTCCGAGGACCTCGGCATCGGCGCGGACGGCCCCTTCGGACCGCTCTCCTTCACGAAGCGCATCCAGAACGGCGAGAGCTCCGCGATGGAGTTCGACCTCGAGGATCCCGTCCAGCCGGACGAGTACGCCGCGGTCAACGGTGCCTTCAAGGCCTCGAGCCTCCGCAACATCGCCCTCACGGCGCCCTACATGCACAACGGCAGCATGGCGACGCTCGAGCAGGTGGTGCAGTTCTACGCCCGCGGTGCGGACTTCCTGGAGCAGAACATCCCCGACACCGACCCCGGCGTCGACGGCGTGGGTGGCCTGCGGAACAAGGCTGACGAGCAGGCCGCCATGGTGGCGTTCCTCTCGAACGGTCTCCTCGACCAGCGTGTGCTGAACGAGTCCGGTCCCTTCTCGCACCCGTCGCTCCCGCGCAAGATCGGTAGCGCCGGCAACGAGTTCCAGGTCACTGATGCCAACCTCGACGGTGAAGCCGAGCCCGAGATCTTCGAGATCCCGGCGACCGGTATCAACGGCGGCCGGACGGCCACGACCTTCAACGACCAGTTGGCTCCCGGTGTCCACGTCGCTCTCGACCAGGGTGAGTTCCTGTTCCCCGTCAAGGAGACCAGCGATCCCAACGACCTGCTCTACCTCCACGAGGAGGGTGCTTCGGGCTGCGGCATCGTTGGCCTGGTCATGGACAGCGTTCGCGAGGTTCGCGTCAACCTGACGCGGCGTCCGACCGACACGGTGACCGTCAGCTGGTCCATCTC
>WTJQ01000571.1 GCA_011524785.1 Planctomycetota bacterium
AGGCAAAAGAAAGCGGGCCTCCAGGGTGCTGGAGGCCCGCGATGGTCGTCGGGAGCAGGTCGCGCAGATCACCCTGCGGACCCGATCCGCGTCACCGCGGGCCGAGGCCACCAGCACCAGGACCAGGGTCCTTGGAGATCGATCGCTCGCTGCATGTGCGAATCCTAAGACAGCCCCGTGGGACCGGCCAGGGCAGACTCCGATCGAGACGCGACCGGTCGCTGCGCCTGCCCGCCGACCGCGCGGTCACGCCCCGGGCCGGGCCGTGGCGATGGTCTTGGGCACCGTGAACTGGCGGTGCCCCTCGATCCCCCCGAGGTACCCGAAGCCCGACTGCCGGGCGCCGACCCAGGGGGTCCCCTGGGCCCCGCCCAGGTAGCGGTTCACTCCTACCTGGCCCGCTCGGAGCGCCCGGGCCACGCGGCGCGCGCGGTCGGCGTCCCCCGTCCAGACGTTGGCCCCCAGGCCGTACGGCGTGTCGTTCGCCCGCCGGACGCCCTCCGCCTCGGTCGGGAAGGTCTCCAGGCAGACCACGGGACCGAAGGTCTCCTCGCGCACCATCGCCGCGTCCTCCGGCGCGTCGGCCACGACCGTCGCGGGGTAGTACGCGCCGTCGCCCTCGGGGAGCTCGCCCCCCAGGAGGATGCGCGCACCGCGGACCCGTGCGTCCTCGACCTGGGCCACGACGCGCTCGCGCTGGGCGGTCGAGACGAGCGGCCCCATGCGCGTCCCCTCGGCCGCCGGATCCCCGAAGGTCCACTGCCGGGCCTCCTCCAGCACGAGCTGCTCGAAGGTCTCCCGCGCGGCGTCCTCCACCAGCACGCGCTCCACGCTGCAGCACACCTGGCCGGTGTTGCGCAGGGAGTGCTGGACGGCGGCCCGCGCGGCCGCCGGCAGGTCGGCGTCGGCGAACACCAGCATCGGATCCTTGCCACCCAGCTCGAGGACGAGGCGCTTCAGGCCCGTGGCGGCGCTGCGCATGATCGCCTCCCCGGTGGCCCGGCTCCCCACGAAGCCGACCATGTCGATGTCGGCAGCGACGAGGTCCGCGCCAGTCGCGCCGTCGCCCTCGACCAGCTCGAGCACCCCGTCGGGGAGCTCGGCCTGGAGCACCTCGGCCAGCATGCGCCCGGTGAGCGGCACGTGCTCGCTCGGCTTGAGGACGACCGCGTTCCCCGTGGCGAGCGCGGGCACCAGGATCTGCAGCGGCATGGCCACCGGGAAGTTCCAGGGAGTGATCGCGGCGACCACGCCCAGGGGCTCGCGGTGCAGGACGACGTCGGCCGCCTCCGATTCGAAGGGGGTGGGCGCGACGGCCAGCTTGACCTCGGCCAGCTCCTCGTGCAGGTAGCGCGCGTAGCCCTCGACCTCCCCCACCGCGGTGGCCAGGGGCTTGCCCATCTCCTGGGAGGCGAGCCGGCCGAGCTCGGGGGCCGCGGCCAGGAGCCGCTCGGAGGCCCGCTCGAGACAGGCGCAGCGGTCGTCCACGGGCAGGTCGGCCCAGGCCGGGGCGGCTGCGCGGGCGCGTGCGACGGCCGCAGCGACCTCCTCCGCGGAGGCGCAGGGAATCTCGGCCAGGAGCTGGCCGGTGCTGGGGTCGCGGTCCTCGATGGTGCGGGCGGTCGGCATGCCCGCAGTCTCGTCCATGGGGCGGACGGCTTCCACGGCCGAGCCGGCCGAACCGGTGTCCAGGCGCCGGCGAGAGGAGCGTCCTGGGCCTCGGAGTGGACGCCTCAGAGCAGCCAGCCGCCGGCCACCGCGAGGTCCTGGCCGAGCACGTGGCTGGCCTGCTGGGAGAGCAGCCAGGAGACCGCGGCGGCCACCTCGTCGGGCCGACCGACCCGGCCGGCTGGGATGCCCGCGACGGTGGCCGGATCGTGGGTGTCGTCGGCCGAGTGCGCGTGCGGGATCACGCCGGGGGAGACCATGTTCACCCGCACGCCGTGCGGCGCCTCCTCGTGAGCGACCGCCCGCATCCAGACCCGCAGGGCGCTCTTGGCCGCGGTGTACGCCGCCGTGGTGGTGCGGGCCTGCATACCCTCCAGGCCAGCCGTGCCGAACAGCACGGCCGCGCCGGCGCTGGCTCGCAGCGCGGGACGCGCCGCTCCGAGCAGCGCGACGGCGGAGACGTAGTTGCTCTCGAGCATCCAGCGGCAGTCCTCCGCGGTCGACGCGGAGGTCGGTCCCTGGTGGAACTCCCCCACTGCGTGGACGAGGGCGTCGAGGCGGCCCTCCGCGTCCAGGACGCCCTGGACCAGGGACGCGCAGTCATCGGCCTGCAGGACGTCCGCACGGTGGGCCCGGCCCGCGCCGAAGCGCTCCTCCAGCTCGGTCCCGCGCGCCTCGGCCCGGTACGCCGCGTGGACGCGCCAGCCGTCCTCGAGCAGACGCTCCGCGACCTCTCGGCCCAGACCCCGGGAGGCCCCGGTCACCAGCACGACGCGCGGCTCCATGGCAGGGAGCGTACCGACGCAGGGGCTGGTCCGGGCGTGAGGAACCGGCGCCTGCTGCGGCGCCAGCGAACTCAGAGCGTCCAGCAGGCGTGCTCGAGCGGCCAGAGGGTCGCTCTCACGGTGCCGACGATCAGCTCGATCGGGACCTGCCCGAAGTCGCGCGAGTCCGAGGAGCGCGGGCGGTTGTCGCCCAGCACGAAGAGGTGTCCCGGCTGGACGACCGTGTGCACCCGGGCGTGGGGGTCGACCCCGAAGCCCGCGAGGTACGCCTCCTCCACCAGCGCGCCGTTGCGCCAGACGCGGCCCTGCTCGAGCAGGATCTCGTCCCCCGCCACGCCGATCACGCGCTTCACGTAGCGAACGCTCGGGTCGTGCGGGTACCGATGGACCACCACGGCGCCGGCCTCCACCGGCCACACGCGGTGGCTGACCTCATCCACCATGATGCGGTCGGAGTCGAGGATCGTCGGGGCCATCGAGCTCCCCCGCACCTCGCTCACGTGGAACGCGAGGCTCCAGAGGATCGCGAGGGTGGCGGCCAGGTGGCCGGTCCAGGTGAGCAGGCTGCGCCGCGGGGCGGAGTCGGCCCGGGATCGGGACAGCGGGAGGGAGCGCGCGAGCCGCTGCCGGGCGGGCGCCGGAACGTCCTCCAGCGGGGCGAGCAGGGCCGCGCGCGAAGGGGCCGCCGTGCCACGCCCTGCATCCGCACGGTCGAGGACCGTCTCGGGCAGGGTGGGAAGGGGCTCCTCCATGGAGGGTCCTTCGTCCTGGCCGGACCGTGGTCTTGAGCCGCGGACGGAGCACCGGGAATCTCGTCCTCGCCCTGACTCGGACTCGCCGTGTGCACGGCGCAGGAGCGCGGCGCAGCGTCCGGGGTCCGCCGCCCGAACTCGAGCCGGCCCTTGCGGCCGCCGGCCGCTGCACCCACGATCCCTCCATGGCTGCACCCGTCTCCCCCGACTCGATCGCACCCGAGCGGCGTCTGGCGCTCGACGACCTCTTCGCCGACTGCGTGGACGAGACGGGCTCGGTCGCCCCCATCGGCGCTGAAGAACGCGCGGCCCGGCGGGAACGGGCGTGCGCCTGGCTGCGGGAGCACGGCGGCGGCAGCCTCCTCGTCGAGCCCGGCCCCACCCTCGAGTACCTGGCCGGGGTGAGCACCTACAAGTCCGAGCGGCTGGTGGCCCTCGTACTGCACGCCGACGGGGCCTGCGACTGGCTGGTGCCCACGTTCGAGGTCAGCCGGATCACCAAGGAGGTCGAGCGCGCCGGGGCCTCCGCCGACGTGCATGGCTGGGACGAGCACGAGCATCCCTTCGCCCCGCTGGCCGCGCGGCTGCGCGCCCACGGCTCCGACCGCCTGTGGATCGAGCCCGACGTGCGCCACAGGTTCGTGGCCCCCATGCACGAGTTCGTGAGCGGGGACCAGATCCTCGCGGCGGACCGCCTCGTCCAGGACCTTCGCGGGCCGAAGGACGCCCACGAGGTCGCCCTCCTCCGTCGCGCCAACGAGCTCACGCAGCGCGCCATCCGCCTCGTCTCGGAGCGCGTGGACGACGGCACGACCGGCGTCGAGCTCGCCGAGATGGTCACCTGGGCCCAGCACCGCATGGGCCTGAAGGGCATCTGGAACCTCACGCTGATCGGACCGGCTGCCGCCTACCCCCACGGGAGCGACGAGCCCACCGTGGTCGAGCCGGGGGCCGTGGTCCTCATCGACACCGGCGGCTCGCTGCACGGCTACCAGAGCGACAACACGCGCACGTGGGTGCATGCGGGGGACCCGACCCCCGACTTCGCGAAGGCCTGGGACGCGGTGCAGGCCGCGCAGCAGGCGGCCTTCGCGGCACTGCGTCCCGGCGCCCCGTGCCGCGGGGTCGACGAGGCCGCGCGCGCCGTCCTCACCGAGGCCGGCTACGGGCCTGGCTACCGCTGCTTCACCCACCGGGTCGGGCACGGGATCGGCACCGAGGTCCACCAGTCGCCCTACCTCGATGGAGGCAGCGAGGCCGTGCTCGAGCCGGGCATGACCTTCAGTGACGAGCCGGGCGTCTACCTGCCGGGACAGTGGGGCCTGCGTCTCGAGGACATCGTCATGGTGACCGAGGACGGGGGCGACCACTTCGGGTCCTGGCAGCAGGGCCCGACGTCACCAGCTTGAGGACCCCACGGTTCCCCATCCGTGGGGTCCTCAAGC
>WTJQ01000506.1 GCA_011524785.1 Planctomycetota bacterium
GGCTGGGGTCGGGGGGAGTTGCTGCGGCCTCAGCCGAGGAAGTCGAGGTAGGCGCCGGGGAAGGTCCACTGGCCCTTCTCCTCCTGGAACTTGAAGTTCTTGTCGATCAGCAGCTGGCCGTCCTCGGCCATCGTGACCTTGTAGCGCTCGAGCGGACGCGGGGCGGGGCCCTCCACGTTGATGCCGGTCTTCACGAAGCCCGAGCCGTGGCAGGGGCACTTGAACTTCTCGTCGGCCTGGAGCCAGTTGGGCGTGCAGCCCAGGTGCGTGCAGACCGTCGACAGCACGTAGAAGCCCGTCGACTCACGCACGATCCAGACCCCGTGGGAGGCCTTGTAGCGGGTGTCGACCGCGTCGACCGTGTACTCGTTCGGGAACCCGGCCTTGAACTCCTGGGGCGGCTCGTAGAGCACGTTGGGGAACAGGAAGCGGGTCAGGGCACCCACCATCCCGGTGATGCCGGCGCCGCAGATGGCCCAGGCGCCGAGCAGCACGCCGCGGCGCTTGACCTCGCCGCGGAGCGGGGCGCGAACCAGGGAGGGGGCGTCGGCCTTGGGGCCTTGGTCGGGGGTCTCTTGATCCGCCACGGGGCGTCTCCAGGGTGCGTTCGGGGAGCGGAGAAGGGGCTCTCGAGGAGGGGTCTCGGTGGCCTCTTGGCCGCCGATGGGGCGCGGATCCTAGGGGGTCCCCAGGGAGGGCATCTCCAGGATTCGCCGCAAGAGGATGGCCACACGTGGGACCGCGCGCAAGCGCTTTCCAGAGGCCGGGACGAGGGGTCCAGAGGGGGCGGTGTGGCCGATCGTCGCACGCTGCGCGGCGCGGCGGCAGGGTGTCGCCGGGCTGCGTGGTGGGCCGTCGCAGCCCCGAACTCCGGCCCTTCGCGAGGCCCCTCGAGGAGCCGGCCGCGGGGCTCGACGCGGCCCCCACAGGGGGACCTGTGGTCAGCCCTGCTCGGAGGCCTGGGCCATGCGCAGCGCGGCCTCGCGCACGCGGAGGTCGTCGCTCTCCTGGAGGCCGAGGATGATGTCCTTCGTGAGGTCCCCGTAGCGCCCCAGGGCCTCGACGGCCATCACCCGGAAGCGCTGCACGTCGCTCCCCCGCCGGAACTGGCCCGGCGAGTCCTCGCGGGCGGCCTCCCAGATCTCGGGACCCGCCATGTCCGTGAGGAGGGGCACGGCGGCCGGGTCGGCCGGCTCGAGGCGGCTCAGGGAGAGCCCGGCCGTCGCGCGGACCTGCAGCTCCTGGTCCCCCAGGAGCCCCTGGAGGGCCTCCTGGGCGCCCTCGCCGGGCAGGGACCCCAGCGCTCCAGCAGCCACGACGCGCAGCCCCACGTCCGCGTGGGAGGCCAGGGCGATCACGGGGCCGGTGGCCGCGTGGGCCTCGGTCCGGCCCATGTCGGCCAGCAGGCCGAGGTTCTGGACGGCGCCGAAGCGCACGCGCCCGTCGCCGTCCTGCTCGTCGGTGAGGTCGAGGAGCCCCAGCAGGATCTCCACCCCGCTGGCCTCCCCCATGGAGCTCAGCAGGACGCCGAACACGAGCATCTTGTCGTACTCGTCCGGATCGAGGCCCTCGTACGCGTCCTGGACGTCGCGGGCGAAGCCCGTGGGCACCTCCCAGGGTGCGGTGAGCCCCTCGGCGAGGGCCGCCCGGTTCTCGGTCACCTGGCGCGTGAGCCCGAAGAGCGCCTGCTGGCGCTCGTTCTTGCCCCCGCTGACCACCAGGGCCAGGTTCTCCGCCATCGTCTTCTCGCTGCCGCCAATGCTCCCGAAGAGGGCGAACACGGCGACGATGGCGAAGACGATCCCCGCGGGCACGACCACCAGCGGGATCCAGAGGTTCTTGTAGGGCCCTCCGTCCTCGGCCGCGTCGGCGATCTCGACGGTGGTCGGGGCGGGCGTGGCCGGGGTCTCCTGCTGGCCGTCTTCGCGGGGCTCGTCCATGGCGCTGGGTCGGGGCTTCCGGTGCTGGGGTGCGTGTGGTGCCGGGCGCGGATCGAGGGAGACGATCCGAGGCGGCGCACGCGGCGGAGGAGCCTAGGACGAGGGCCGGGCCGGATCGATGGGGCCGGCGAGGGGAAGGTGCCCCTCCCTCACTGGGCCGCGACAGGGTGCCGCAGGCTACCCCCTCGATGGACCGCCCGCGCGAGCCCTCCCCGGAACGCGGAGCAGCCCCGCTGGGACGGGGCTGCTCAGGAGGTGGGCCCCCGGCTCGCCGAGGGGAGGCGTCGCGAGGCGACGCTCAGGAGGAGACGCGCGCTCCGACCGGCGGGCAGCGGAGCAGCCCCGGCTGGGGCAGCGCGCCCGCGAGGGGCCGAAGCCAGTCGATGAACGCCGGCGAGACGTCGTTGTTGCCGCGCAGGAACTCCTCGGGGAGGACGCGGGTCTTCTGTGCCAGGTTCTCCAGCGGTGCCAGCGCGTACTCGGGGGCGTAGACGTCCCCAGCGGCGCGCCGGATCACGACCGAGCCGCTCGGGCGGTCGTCCCCCAGCGCGTAGGCCACGCCGCGCCGCCCGACCTCGCGCGCCTCGAGGGCGTCCTGGTCGCTGACGGTGCCGGGGTAGCTGCGCTGCAGGTAGCCGAAGGTGTCGGCGCGCACGCGGGTGCTCTTGCCCAGCGCGGCCTTGATGCGCATCGAGAGCAGGTCGCCGAGCGCGCCGCTTCCCGACAGCTGGACGTTGCCGTGGCTGTCCCGCTCCTCGCCCGCGCCGATGAGCGTGCCGTCGGCGCGGTGGATGCCCTCACTCACGCTGATGATGCAGCGGCCGTGGCGCTCCATGGAGCCGGCCACGTCCTCGAGGAACGCGTCCATGTCGAACACGCGCTCGGGCACGTAGACCAGGTGCGGGCCGGAGCCCTCGTCATGACGCGCGAGAGCGGAGGCGGCGGTGAGCCAGCCCGCGTGGCGTCCCATGATCACGTTGATCTTCACGCCGGGCAGGCTGCGGTTGTCCATGTCGTCGCCCTGGTGGGCGAGCGCCACGAAGCGCGCGGCCGAGCCGAAGCCCGGGCAGTGGTCGGTCTCCATCAGGTCGTTGTCCACGGTCTTGGGCACGTGGATGACCTGCAGCTGCTGGCCGCGAGCGCGAGCCGCGTCGAGCAGGAGGAGCGCCGTCTCCGCCGAGTCGTTGCCCCCGATGTAGAAGAGGAAGCGAACGTCGTGGGCGTCGAGGGCCTCGACGACGCGCTCGGCCTCCTCGGCGGCCGGCTTCTTGCGCACGGAGCGCAGGGCCGCACCCGGCGTCGCCGCGATCCGGTCGAACTCCGCCGGGTCCTGCTGGGTGAGGTCGATGAGGTCGCCCTCGAGGATCCCCTTCACTCCGTGCAGGGCCCCGTACACGCTGCCGATGCGGGGATCCGCGACGGCCGCCTCGAGGACGCCGATGAGGCTCTGGTTGATGACGGCCGTGGGGCCACCGGACTGTCCGATGAGGGCGTTGCCGAGGGGGCTGGACATGGTGCGGATGCTTGGCGGATGGGCGTGGATGCGGTTCCGATCGAGACCCTGGGCGGGGGGCGCTGCGCGACCCTCCTGCCCGAGGGGCGCGGGATTCTAGGCGCAGGCCCCTCCGGTCCACTTGCAGAGGGGGCATTCTCTGGCTAACCTTCGCGCCCCGCGTGGGGCTCCGGCCCCGCACGACACCTCGCCAGCGGTCCTCGGGCCGCTCCTACCAGGGTGCCGGGCAGCGCGCGGGGAGCGCGTTCCGCGCGGGGCCCTGGCTCATCGCGGGACACGCAGCGACGCGGCCTCGGCCGCGCTCGTCGCGACAACTTGGGTGCCCGGGTGGCGGAATTGGTAGACGCGCGAGACTAAGGATCTCGTGGGGTAAAACCCGTGCTGGTTCGATTCCAGTTCCGGGCACCACTCTCCCTCCTCCAGCGAGGGAGCTCGTCGCGACTGGAGGACCACGCGTTCGAACGGATCGCCCCGCTGCGTGCCGCCGGTGTGGGCCGTTCGAGCAGTCACGCAAGCCCTCGGTCCCCCTCGTACGTCGGGACCCGCGACGGATTCGCCTGATGGGATCGCCGTCGGCGCGCCCCTCCAAGGACGGCCTGGCTCGACAGCCGCAGGGCGGAGGCCGTTCCACCCCGGATCCCGTTGCAGCGTCCCACGGTCCTGGGCACCAGCCCTGAGGCACCGAGGAGCGCCAGCCCAGGAGGCCTCTCGGAGAAATCGTAGACCGAGGAGTCGCGGGCAATGCCCGCATCACGGTGCCGCGCGAACGGATGCCGACGGGGTCGGCGGGGGTCCGTGAGCCCAGAAAACGACCAGGAGTACAGCAGCGAAGTCACTGCAGCCGGCTCACTGCCCCGGAGTCACTGCCCCGGAGTCACAGCACCTGGGTTCCAGGACCGAGGTCACTGCACACGGATCACTCGTCGAAGGGAGTCAGCGCGCGCAGGGAGAAGCTGAAGTCGCGCGGGTCCACGCGCAGGCTCGCGAGGAGGGCCGAGACGGCGCGCAGGTAGGTCGTGCGGCGCAGGGCCTCCGCCTCGAGGAGCGGCCGCTGGGCGCGAGAGTGCTCGCGGAACCAGTCCTGCAGCTCCACGTCGATCGCATCGTCCAGGCGCGTCCGCTCGTCGGCGCTCAGCTGGTTGCGCTGCTTGCCGGGGAACATCGAGGGCAGCACGTCGAGCTCGACGCGCCGACGCTCGCGCGTCCAGTCGATGCCGTTGCGCAGGTCGAGGTCGACCTGGGCCTTGGCGAGCTCCTCGAGCGTGCCCGCGGCCGCGCGCGGATTCACCCACAGCAGCAGGTTCGACGCGGGCGTGGAGGAGTTCAGCAGCGCCTGGAAGGTCGGGTCGTCCGCGAGGGAGCGCTCCTGGCGCGTGAGGCAGTTGATGACCTGCCGGAACATGCGCTCGTGGTTGGTGATGATGCAGCGTCCCTCGTCATCGACGAGGCTCGCGATCATCCCGGTGCCCGGGACGAAGGGCGACCAGAACTCGCGCGTGTCCATGCCCGCCTCCTCGTAGCGGTAGTAGCCGGGGTCCCCGGCCACGCCGCCCTTGAGGCCGAACTTGTCGGGGTTGCGCCCGATGGCGTCGCGGATGGAGTTGACCGTGTCGACCCCCGAGTCGCCGCGCAGCCAGGTCACGAGCGTGAAGGCGAACACCGTCCGACCGTCACTCTCGGGGCTCATCTCCTCGCCGGTCGACTCGCTCAGGGCCCGGATCGGGCCGTAGTCGTTCTCCCGCACGATGAGCAGCAGGCGATCGTGGGCCGCCTCGCCGATCTCGCCGATGAGGGCGTCCAGGGAGGCCCAGCGGCCCGTGGAGCGGAACACGTCCTCCAGGTTCTGGCGCAGAGCGGGCTCCAGCGAGGCGAGGGCCTCGCGGAGCAGGTCCGCGACCGGCCCGTGGAGGTACGCGAGCACGGCCGTGTCCTCAGGGGCCATGCGCGCCACGCGCTGCAGGACCTGGTCGTGCTCGAAGCCCTTCTCCCGGTAGACCCGCTGCTGGAACGGCGTGATCTTCTCCGACGAGAAGGTGCCGGAGAGGTCCACGGAGAGGCCGCCGTCGAAGCCGACGATGCCAGCCGCGTTCTTGCACGCCGGCGCCTGGATCAGGCGCGCCAGGAAGGCCTGGGCGAAGCTCGTCGACTTGGGGTCCGGCCACGGATCGGGGAGCTCGAGCGACTCGAAGGTGGTCCGCAGGTTGGCGAACAGCTCGATCTCGTCCTGGTCGGGTCCCATGGCCGCCACGACCGGACCCTCGTAGGTGGTCGCCAGTCGCAGCGAGTTCTCGCCGGAGGTCTGGGACAGGGAGAGCGCCTCGTCCACGAAGGCCGCGGCGGTCCCCACGACCACGACGTCCTGCACGCGCCCGAGGAAGAGCTCGCGCGCGAGGGCGCGACCCGAGAGGCGCAGCCCGCCGGACTCGAGCGTCTCCACCTCGACACCCTGCGCGGCGAGGTCGAGGCGGGGCAGCAGGCTGACGGCGAGCTTGCCGAGGAAGTCGACCCGTCCGTAGACGGCCCAGTCCGCGCTGGACGCGCGCTTGCCCTCGAGGTCCCCCGCGATCGCCACCTCGCGACCGCCGAAGAGGCTCAGGGGGTCCACGTCGACCGGCGCCTGGGCCAGGGCCTCCTCCAGCTGCGCGAGGGCCTCGGGGATGCCGGCCTCGCGCAGCAGACGCTCCTGCTCGGAGGAGCCGTCGAAGGCCCGCCAGGCCGCGGTGTCGGCCACCGTCGTCAGCACCTGGGGCTGGGGGAACGGGGAGAACCAGTCCTCCAGCTTGGCCTTGGCGACGTAGACGTCGACGGTCCGCG
The DNA here is from genome assembly GCA_011524785.1 of Planctomycetota bacterium. Lineage (GTDB taxonomy): Bacteria > Planctomycetota > UBA1135 > UBA1135. The sequence goes on from WTJQ01000506.1 coordinate 6,268, forward strand.
GGACCAGGGCCGAGATCCGGTACTTCCAGCTGCCCTCGGTGGGGCTGAACAGGAGCGTCGAGAACGCGAGGTAGCCGAACACGAGGATCAGCCCCAGCACGATGCCGGTGATCTTCAGGAGGCGCTTGCTCTGGCTCATGGGTGCTCTCCGCGTTGCAGCCGGCCCTGGAGGCGGGGCCGCGGCGGGCGGCCGAGGGTAAGGGACCGCGGGAGCGGGACGCGCGGGGGAGCGGCTTCCTTCCAGCGAATCGCGGGGACTTCTCCAGGACCCTCGACACGGCTGGAGGGGCCGTGGCAGGATCCGCCGCCATGAAGGTCAGCCAGCGCGCGTCCTCGGTTGCCGGCTCGGCGACCCTCACCCTCGCCACCCGCGCGAAGGAGATGGCGGCCTCGGGCCTGGACGTGGTGTCCATGGCCGTCGGCGAGCCGGACTTCTCGACGCCCGAGCTCGTGCGCGAGGCCGTCCGGACGAGCGTCACCAAGGGCCGCGTGCGCTACACGCCGGCGGCGGGCACGACGAGCCTGCGGGCCGCCCTCGCGTCGACGGCCGGCAGCAGCCGTGGGATCGAGCTCACGCCCTCCCAGGTCGTGGTCACTCACTCCTGCAAGCACGCCCTGAACCTCGTCCTCGCCGCCGTGGTCGAGCCGGGTGACGAGGTCCTGCTCCTCGAGCCGGTCTGGGGCAGCTACGACGCGGCGGTCAGCTGGTCCGGCGCCCGAGCCGTCCGGGTCGCCTCTCGCCCCGACCTGGGGCCCGACCTCGAGGCCATCGCCGCCGCCGCGCGCACCGCCAAGGGCGTCATGCTCAACTCCCCCACCAACCCGAGCGGGTACGTGTGGACCGACGAGGAGCTGCGGGGCCTGCTGGCCATCGCGGAGGAGCACGACCTCTGGATCATCTCGGACGAGATCTACCGCCGACTCTCGTACGGCGACAAGCAGGCGACGAGCCCGTTGAGCCTGGGCGAGAGCGCGCGTGAGCGCATCCTCGCCGTGGACGGCGCGAGCAAGAGCCTGGCGATGACCGGCTTCCGCATCGGGTGCGTGTTCGGTCCGGAGGCCGTCGTGAAGGCCATCGCGAACGTCCAGAGCGAGACGACCGGGTGCCCCAACGCGCTCTCGCAGGCCGGCTGGGAGGCCGCGCTCCTCGAGGAGCCGCCCGAGGTCGACGGCTGGGTCTCCTCGTTCAAGGCGCGGCGCGACCTGCTCGTCAGCGGCCTGCGCGACCTCGGCATGGAGTGCGCGATGCCGGGTGGCGCCTTCTACGCCTTCCCCTCCGTGGCCCCGTTCCTGGACGAGCGCGGCTCGGCCGGCTTCTGCGACGACCTGCTCGAGTCCGAGCAGCTCGTGATCGTGCCCGGGACCGTGTTCGGCATGGACGACCACGTGCGGCTGTCCTACGCCCTGGGTGAGCCCCAGCTCCAAGAGGCCCTACAGCGCCTCGGGCGGTTCCTCGACGGGCGCCGCGCGCAGGGCTGACGCTGCGGGCCGAGGGGACGGCGACAGCCCCCCAAAGCAGCCTCAGCGGCCGCGCTCGGGGATCGAGTAGAGGTTCTTGGCGTCGCCGAGCTCGGCGATGGCGACCTCCTGCACCTTGCGCAGGACGGCCGGATCGTGGGTGTCGGCCAGCACGTAGAACTTCCAGAGGTCGCGGTACGCCCGGCTGAGGTCCGCCAGGCGCGGCACGCGCTCCGCATAGGCCGCCAGGGGCTCGACCGCGGGCGAGCCCGGCCACAGCACGTGGATCTTGGCCTCCTTGAGCTGCATGCGCTTGGCCGGGCAGTAGATGATCACGTCGACCTCGGTGCCGGTCGCGAACCGCACGAGCTCGGCGATGCGCTCCTCGGCCTCCACCCGGCGCACGGCGCCGCCCGACGCGAAGAAGCGCTCGACCAGCGCGTCCTGCACGTCGCTGTTCTCGTAGCGCGGGAACACGCAGGCGCGCTTGTAGAGGCGCCGCTCGCGGAAGCGCTGGACGAGATCGGTGACCCGAGCGCGGAGGGCCTCGTCCCCACTGGCCCCCGCCCGGAGCAGGGTCTCCATGAGCGAGTCGTCGGTGCAGTCGTAGAGGTCCTCCTCCGCCAGCACCCCCGCCCGCACGCAGAGCTCGACGGCCCGCGCGACCAGAGCGCCCGCGGCGACCTTCGCGTGGTGGTAGTACACGCGCTCGCTGAACACGTAGCGGGCATCGAGCAGGCGCACGATCTCGCTGAGGATGTCCTCCCGGAGCAGGTCCCGCTTGGCGAGGTCGATGTAGAGGTTGCCGGACGTCCGGTCGACCTTGAAGTAGCTGGCCACCCGCTCGTCGACGGCCAGGTTGAGGCCGGTGAAGTAGGCGTCGCGGGCCAGGTAGTCGAGGATGTCCGCGGCGATCGTGCCCGAGATCATCTGGACCCAGTAGGCAGGGACGTCCTGGCGGCCGGGTGTGCCCGGCCGCGTGAGGACGCTCATCACCTCGTCGAGCAGGCCCAGCTCCCGCAGCACCCGGCCGAGGCCCCGGGTGGCGTCGAACATGCGCTCGTAGCGATAGGCGGAGTCGTGCCGCTCGAAGAGGCCGTCCTGGTCCTCGAGGCCGTGGCCGTGGGGCACGTGGGTCACGTCATGGATCAGCCCCGCGATGCGGATCACCCGCGCCTCCTCCTCGCCGACCGCCAGCGTGCCCGCGGGGTCGAGCTCGAAGGAGAGGTTGACGGAGTCGATCAGCTTCTGGGCGACGTGGACCGTGCCGATCGAGTGCTCGAAGCGCGTGTGGACCGCGCCGGGGAACACGAGGTTGGCCGAGCCGAGCTGCCGCACGCCCCGCAGGCGCTGCATCTCCGGCGTGTCGAGGAGCCGAAGCTCCTCGTGCGTCAGGTAGATGTCGCCGTGCACGGGGTCGCGCACGACGGAGTAGCGCTTGCGTCCAGCCACGGTGCCTCCGAGCGAGGGAGGATAGCGGAGGTCCGCCCCGGGCTGGTGCGCCTCAGGGCGGACCCACTCCCGAGGCGCCGGCCCAGGGAGGACCGTCGAACTGGGGCCCGTGACGGCCCTTGGATCAGAAGCCGGTGGCCAGCCAGAGCCAGAAGCGCTCGACGTCGTCGCCGAGCTTCCCGGGCCCCTCGTCCGCCATGTAGGTGGCGTAGCGGATGCCCAGCATCGAGTCGTCGTCCAGGTCGAGGGCGAAGGCGACGTTGAACTCATCGCCGTAGTGCAGGTCCACGTTCTGGGCATCGAAGACCCGGTAGCGCAGGGACAGGTTCCAGTCCCCAGCGTCGTAGCCCACGTCGAGCAGCTTCTCCTCGAGGCCGTCACCCGGGATCCGTGCGGTCCGGTTGGTGAAGCCGTTGAGCCCGTGGCGGCGGCCCAGGGTGAACTGGACCGCGTTGGTCCCGTCGCCCCCGAAGACCTCATAGGCGAGGCCGGCGTGCCAGGGGCCCTGGTGGGCGAAGAGCTGCCCGTAGGTGTAGAGCTCGTCCAGCCCCGAGTCGTTGTCGTGCGAGGCCGTCTGTTGGGCGGCCTCGGCGCGCCAGCGCAGGTAGCGCTGCCCACCGGACGTCTTGCCGGTCAGCGCGAGCCCCGTGGTCGTCGAGGACTCGAAGGGGTCGACGTCGGTCCCGACCAGGGGCCCGTCGGGGTACTCCAGGTCGTAGACGTAGCCCATCAGGTTGATCCCGGGGGCGACCTCGCCCTCCGCGTCGAACAGGAGCGCGTTGATGTCCTTGTCCTCGAAGAGCCCTGCGTTGATGTTGTCGAGAGCCCCGACGAACCAGTCCACGCCGCCCTCGTTGGCCGCATAGGTGATGGCGTCGTAGCTCTGCTCGTTCATCCGCCACGGACGCTCGCAGATCCAGCGGCCGTTGCCGCGGCGCACCCTCTGGCGGCCCAGGACGAGGAGGTGGCCATCCGCGGCGTCGACCTCGAGCTGCACGCGGTTCACCTCGGCGCCGCGCACCACGAGGTCCTCGTCCCGGGTGCCGAGGTCCGAGACCGACTCGAACTCCAGCAGCCCCCGCATGCCGTTCCAGGTCTGGCTCCGGATGCCGAGCGCGGCCTTGAGGGCCATGTCCTCGTCCGTCTCGGCGCGGGAGGAGTCGTCCCGGTGCTCGTAGCGCCAGCGCAGGTTGGCCCACCACTCGGCGCCCTCGACGGCGGAGCGGAGCGAGGTCTCATCGAGTCGGGGTGCCTCGACCTCGAGCCCTGAGCCCCCGCCATTGGGATCGAGCAGGGGGAGGACGGCGGCCAGGAGAGCGGGGATCGTGAGCATCGTGCGACGGGTCTGGAACGGTCGAGGTACAGAGAAGGGGGCCGACTTCTGGGCGGTCACGATACCGGCAGGCCGGCGGTACCCGCAGGCTCGGGATTGCATCCCTCGCCGCCAGCCTCGCCTCTCGGGCAATCGCTCCGCGAGCCGCGCTGCCGAGACGCTCGATCCCATGCGAGGACCGTCGCGGCGCGCCGGCTGCAGCAGCGCCGCTCTTACGGGGCGCCAATCGATCGGGGCCCCCCGCGCTGCGCGCGGAGGGCCCCGATCGAGCTCGTGGCTTCGCCGCCCTCAGGGGCAGAAGGTGACGCGCAGCGCGTCCGAGAAGTTGTAGCCCGTCAGCCCCAGGGCCGGGTCCCGGTACCAGAACTGGAAGTACCACGTGTCACCGGCCGCGACCTGCACCGAGGGCAGGCTCGGGGCGGTGTTGTCGAAGCTGAAGCTGACGGCGCCGGCGGGCCCCGTGTTGACCACGCCGAGGCGGTGGATGAAGCCCAGGGTCTGGGCCCCCACGCAGAGGACGCCGTCCCCGACCACGGTGCTCGCCGGGTCGAGGGACTGGATGAAGACCCCGTTCTGGCCGGTCGGCAGGTCCGTGGCGGTCATCTCGAAGTCGTTGTTCGCGATCGAGCTCGTCCCGTTCCAGCCGATCTTGGCGAAGGTCCCGGTCGAGTTGTTGATCGACGTGCAGTACGGGGTGATCCCGCAGTCGCTGCAGGCCTCGTCGTCGATGCGGAGATCGTCGATGCCTGCCTCCACGATGGAGCCGCTGCCGAGGTCGCTCGCGATGAAGCGCAGGCGCACGTCGCCGGTCAGGGCGACGAAGTCGGTGACCGCGAAGGAGTGCTGGATCCAGCCGCCGTTCACGTCGCCGGTGGGCCCGACGGTCTCGACGTTCGTCCAGCTCGCGCCGCCGTTGTTGGAGATGTCGACCACGAACACGTCGGCGTTCGGGGAGGCCCCGGTGCCGTTGCTGTACCAGCGGTAGTAGCTGATCGTCGGGTTGCCCAGGCCGGTCAGGTCGTAGGACGGGGACATGAGGGTGGTCGAGCCACCGTCCACGTCGTTCTCACCCAGGCTGCCGCCGTTGCTGCCCTGACCGGTGAAGAAGCACTGCGTGCCCGCCACCGTGTTGTCGTTCTCGGGCTGCGCAGCGGTCCCGATCGGGTCGCCGCGCTCCCAGACGCCGGTCGTGGCGTCATCGCCAGGCATGCCCGCGGTCCAGCCAGAGGCCGCCTCGAAGGCGTCGTCGGCCACGTTGACGAGGATCTGCGACTCGGCGGTGAAGAAGGTCGCCGGGGCCTCGGCCGGCTCGTAGAGCGGCGCGCCCGTCGCGTCCTCGCCACGGAAGTAGTACTGGACCGTGGAGCCGCAGGGAGTGGCCGGGAAGGTCGCGAGGTACTGGTTCGGGCTCGTCTCGACGCAGGGGGCCTGCGACCAGCCCGCGCCCATGTTGATCCAGAACTGGCCGCTGCCGCTGGCCGGGGTGCTGGTGCCGGGCTCCAGGAGGAACGCGACGCTCTCACCACCCGCCGGATCGATCGAGGTGGGCGGGGTGTCGAGCAGGGTCAGGCGGATGGGGCGAAGGGCCTCGTCCATGGCCTTGCGCACGTTGATCCGCCCATAGCCGTGCGTGTCGTCGACGCCGGGGGAGCCGAGGTCGTCGCAGGTGGCGCGCAGGATGTCCTCGACCTCCTGGGGCGAGAGGCTCGGGTCGGCGCTCCAGATCAGGCCGATCAGACCGGCGGTGATGGGCGCCGAGAAGCTGGTGCCGCTCACCGACGAGTAGGTGCCGCCCGTGTTGGTGGTCAGGACGCCCGCGCCGGGGGCGAGGAAGTCGACCCCGGGTCCGAACGCCGACCAGCTGGTCTTGTTGTCGGAGGAGTCGGAGGCCCCGACGATGATCACGCTGTCGTCGCGGCTGAACTGGTGGTTCTCGGAGCTGTTGCCGCCGGACCAGACGAGCAGCGAGCCGAGGCTGCGAATGTAGTCGCCGGTCGTTTGGACGGAGCCGGACGCCACGCCGCTGTAGCTGACGTTGGAGACCTTGTCCCCGGCCTCGACCGCGGTGCGCGCGGCGTTGGTGAGGTTCGAGAGCGAGGCGCCCCCGCCGGAGTCGTTGGTCACGCGCATCATGCGGTGGCCGAGGTTCCAGCCCACGCCCGCGACGCCGATGCCGTTGTCGCCATTGGCGGCGGCGCAGCCGGTGACCATGGTGCCGTGGGGGTGCACGGGGGTGATGTCACCGCCGCTGTTCTCCCAGGTCTGGGAGGGAGCGTTGTAGCCCTCCCGACGGTGGAGCTGGAGGTCGGGGTGGCCGACCTGGATCCCGGTGTCGCAGATGGCGACGACGATGTTGGGGTCCCCGGTCTCGAGGTCCCAGCCGTCGCAGGACTCCATGTTCACGTGCTGCCACTGGCCGCCGAACTGGCTGTCGTTGGGGCAGTCGACGGGGTAGCAGATCCAGTCGGGCTCGACGTACTGGAAGGCGCCGCTGGCGAGCAGCTGGCGCGCGACGTCGTTCTCACGGGCGCCGGGGCCCAGCTGGATGAGGTACTCGTCGGTGGCCTCGACCCAGCGGTCGATGGAGAGACCCTCGAGGAGGGCCAGGGCCTCCTGGTAGCGGGCCTCGGCCTGGGCGCGGGAGAGACCCTGCTCGAGGGCCTCCTGCAGCTGGAGCGGGCGCGCGCAGAGCACGCCGGAGAACTCGAGCTCGCCAGGGCGCTCGACGAAGGGCTGGAAGGACTCCTTGTCCTGGGCGGAGGCCAGGCCGGAGACGAGGGCGAGGGCGCCCAGGGGGAGGAGGTTCTGCATGGGTGGAGGGCAGCGCGAGGGACGCGCGGCTTCCTTGGGACCCCCAATTCTGGCCCAGGGTTCCATCCAGTGGGATCCTGAGACGCGCAACAGCCCCCTCTGGACACGGAATGGTCGCGCGCGGGGCCCTCGGGGCGCCTGCCGGAGACGCGGCCCCTCCTGATGGGCCACTGGTCACTTGGACCCGGGCGAGCTTCAGCCCTGGACCCGGCGCCGGAGGGCCCCGAGCACGAGGTCACCTGCCTCGGCGGTCGCGTGGTCGCCGACCTCGACCCCCTTCAGCTCGCCGGAGCGGAAGAGGTCGATCACCGTCCCCTCGATGGCCGCCGCGGCCTCCTTCTCCCCGACGTAGTCGAGCATCAGCGCCCCCGCGAGGATCGCGGCGATCGGGCTGGCCGTCTGGGAGCCGGCCGCCTGCGGGAAGGAGCCGTGGATGGGCTCGAACAGGCTCACCTTGCCCGGGTTCAGGTTCGCGCTGGCGGCGATGCCCATCCCGCCCTGGAGCATCGCTCCCAGGTCGGTGACGATGTCCCCGAAGAGGTTGGTGGTCACGGCCACGTCGTAGTCCTCGGGCGTGTTCACCAGCCGCATGCAGGCGGCGTCGACGTAGTCGTGGCCGGTCGCGACGTCCGGATACTCGGCGGCGACCTCGGCGAAGACCCGGGTCCACAGGTCCTGGGACCGCAGGGCGTTGGCCTTGTCGATCAGGGTGACGTGCTTGCGTGCTCGGGTCCGCGCCACCTCGAAGGCGTGCCGGACCGCCCGCTCCACGCCCGCCCGCGTCCAGACCATGGTCTGGCTCGCGACCTCGAGGGCCTGGCCCTTGTGCGCGAACCCGAAGGTCCCCGTGTAGGCCCCCTCGGTGTTCTCGCGGATCACGACCATGTCGATGTCCTCGACGGTCTTGCCCTTCAGCGGGCAGAGGCGCTCGTCGTAGAGCTTGATGGGCCGCACGTTGAGGTACAGGTCCAGGTCGAAGCGCGCCTTCGCGATGATCCCGTACTCGATCTTGCCGACCTCGATCCGAGGGTCGCCGATCGCACCGAGGAAGAGGGCGTCCATACCCTTCACCTCCTCGAAGGCCGCATCCGGCCAGATCTCCCCGGTGTCGAGGAAGTGCTGGCTCCCGAAGGGGTAGGCGGTCTTGTTGAGCTGGAAGCCGAACAGCTCGGCCGCGGCGTCGACGACGCGGAAGGCCTCGTGCGTGACCTCGGGACCGATGCCGTCCCCGGCGATGATGGCGATGTCGTGGGATCCCATGGCGAGGGGGGCCGCTCAGGCGTCGGCGGTGGCCATGGCCTCGGCGAACATGCCGGGGCGATAGGCGGAGATGGTGCCCATGACGGCGCTGGCCGCGACGGTCAGGGGCGAGGCGAGGTAGAGCTTCCCGGGGCCGCTGCGCCCGTTGAAGTTGCGGTTGATCGCGCTGACCGTGACCTGGTCCTTCGAGTCCGAGACGCCGGGGCCACAGCCGATGCAGGCTCCACAGCCGGGGTCGATGACCTCCACGCCCGCGGCCTCGAAGATCGCGTCGTAGCCCCTGCCGCGCGCGAAGTCGCGGACGGCCTCGGAGCCGTACTGCACGAACATGCGCACGCCCGGCGCGACCCGGCGGCCGCTGTCGAGCGCCTCCTGGAGCACGCGCGCGTAGAACTCGAAGTCGTCCTCCTTGCCCGCCGTGCAGGAGCCTCCGTAGGCGATGTCGATCCGCACGGGCTCGAGGTCGGCCACGTCCTTGCCGTAGGTCGGATCCCCAGGCTCGGCGACCATGGGGCGGATCGCGCCGAGGTCGATGGTGTGGACGCCACCCGCGTACTCGGCCCCCGGGTCCGGAGCCACGAAGCCGGCCGCGACGTCCGCCGCCGACAGGCCCTCGCGCCGCGCGGCCACCCACTCGGCGAGGCGCTCGTCGCCCTCGCAGATGCCGGACCGGGCGGAGCACTCGGTGGCCATGTTGCAGAGGGTGGCCCGCTCGTCCGGCGAGAGGGAGGCGAGGCCCGGCCCGCCGAACTCCATCACGCGGTTGAGGGTGTCCTCGCGCTTGGCGTAGGTGTCCAGGATCTCGAGGATCACGTCCTTCGCCGTGCAGCCAGGGTCGAGCTCGCCGACCAGCTCGAAGCGAATCGACTCGGGGACCTCGACGAAGGTGAACCCGGAGTGGATCAGGCCCGCGTACTCGGTGGCACCGACGCCCCAGGTCAGGGCGTTCGAGCCGCCCCCCATGCAGGTGTGGCTGTCGGTGGCCTGGATGAAGTCGCCGGGGTCGACGAACTCCTCGCGCGCCACCTCGTGACAGATCCCGGGGCTGACGCCGTCGGTGGCGCTGTAGTCGCGGACGCCCGTGTGCGCCTGGAAGGCGTTCTGGAGGTCGCGCAGGGTCTGGATCTGGTGCTCGAAGGGCTTCATCCGCTCGACGCCGGTCGCGTAGAGCAGGTGGTCCTCGAAGATCGCGAACTTGTCGGGGTTCACGACCCGATAGTCGTCGCCGTACTCGAGCCCCAGGAAGTGGTGGACCTGGGCCGTGGTGAACTCGTGGCTGTAGCCGCCGTCCACGTTGACCAGGCACACGTCCCCCGGGCGCACGGAGCGCGCGCCGTCGGCGCCAACGAGCTTGGAGGCGAGGATCTTCTCCCCCATCGTCATGGGGCGAGGCTCGGTCGCGGGGAGCGGCACCTCGACCTCGCCGGCCCGATACTGGCTGGCGAAGGGGAAGAGGCCGCCCGACTCCAGCATCACGCGGGTGACCGGGTCGTACTCGGACGTGAAGGCCTCGAGGGGCAGCTCCTCCCCGGCCTGCAGCCGCTGGAGGAGGTCGTAGCCGCCCATGAGCTGGCCCAGGTTGATGTTGTTGCGCTCGTGGATGGGCGCGAAGGAGTGGGCGATCACCAGGTGGATGCCGCTCCACTTCTCGGCCTGGGGCGCGGTCTCCCGCGAGGAGCCGGTGCCCTTGCGCTGCCCGGAGACGATGACCTCGAACCCGCCGTCCAGCAGGGCGCGCGTGGGGAACACGCGCTCGCCGGCCTCGTCCAGCAGGCCCGCGTAGGCGTCCAGCGCGAGGTCCTCCGGCTTGTGCCGGAAGCAGACCCAGGCGGGCGTCATCGTGTCGGTGTTGATGTCGTCCAGCAGGTCGGCCGGATCGACGTCGGCCATGGACAGGTCCAGCTCGCCGCGCAGCTGGGCGCGGATCGTCTCGGGGTCCTTGGTGAGGAACAGGACGCGCTTGCCCGGGGTGAGGCGCACGACCCGCTCCCCGCTCTCGCGGGTGTGGATCAGGGGGTTCACGGGAGGAACCTCAGGCGGCGGGGTTCTCGATGAGGATCGCGATGCCCTGACCGCCGCCGATGCAGGCGGAGGCCACGCCGAAGCGCCCGCCCGAGCGCCGGAGCTCGAGGGCGAGGGTGAGCACGATGCGGGTGCCGGTGGCGCCCAGGGGGTGGCCCAGGCTGATCGCACCGCCGTTCACGTTGCAGCGGTCGCGGTCGAGGCCGAGCTCCTTCTCGCACCCCAGGTACTGGGCGCTGAAGGCCTCGTTGATCTCCACGCGGTCGACCTGGGAGAGGTCCATGCCGGCCTGCTCCATGACGCGCTGGATCGCGGGGACCGGGCCGATGCCCATCTCCTTGGGGTCGACCCCCACGGCGCTCCAGCCGCGCACGATGGCCAGGGTGTCGAGGCCGTCCGCCTGCGCGCGCTCGGCGGTGGTGACGACCACGGCGGCCGCACCGTCCACGATGCCGCTGGCGTTGCCGGCCGTCACGGTGCCCTCCTTGCCGAAGGCGGCCCGCAGGCGGGCCAGGCCCTCGAGGGTGGTGTCGGGCTTCACGTGGTCATCGGTGTCGACCACGAGGTCCCCCTTGCGGCTGGGGATGACCACCGGCGCGATCTCCTCGGCGAAGCGCCCCTCCTGCACGGCGGCCGCGCCCAGCTGGTGGCTGCGCAGGGCGTAGGCGTCCTGCTCCTCGCGCGTGATCCCCAGGCGCTTGCCGATGCGCTCGGCGGTCTGCGCCATGTAGGAGTCGGCGTAGGGGTCGTAGAGGCTCGCGAAGAGCGAGTCCTTCATCTCGGGGGCCTGGCCGAAGCGGAAGCCCTGGCGGGCGCCGTAGAGCACGTACGGGGCCTGGGACATGTTCTCCGTACCCCCCGCGAGCGCCGTGGTGGCCTCCCCCAGCTGGATCATCTGCGCGGCGCTGACGATGCTCTGGATCCCGGAGCCGCAGAGGCGGTTGACGGTCAGCGCCGGCACGGCCTGGGGCACGCCGGCCTTGAGGCCGATGTGCCGCGCGCCGTAGAGGGCGTCGAGCGAGCTCTGGAGGACGTTGCCGAAGACCACGTGGTCCACCGAGGCGGGGTCCACCTTGGAGCGCTCGAGCGCGGCCTTGCCCGCGTGGGCGCCCAGGTCGAGCGCGGAGAGGTCCTTGAACTTGCCGAAGCCCGGGGTGCCGATGTACTCGGCCATGGGCGTGCGCGCGCCTCCAACGATGACGATGTCCTGGGTCATGACTGCGGGTCCTGGGGTTGGTGGGGTTCGGGGAGTTCGTGTTGCGCTGGGAGGAGCGCTCGGATGATCGATGGGGTGGGCGCGGAGAGCGCGCGAGCGTCCCCGCTCCCGAGAGCGGGGACGCGTGGCGGGCGCGTTGGCGCCCCGGGATCAGCAGCCCTTGAAGT
>WTJQ01000274.1 GCA_011524785.1 Planctomycetota bacterium
CGCGCAGGGCGCACGCCATGGAGGGGGTCAGCGGGGCGGCTGGAGGACGAGGCGCGCGTCGACCGAGCGCACCTCCTTGCCCTGGAGGTCGGGCTCGTCGAACCAGGTCCGCACCTCGATGCGGTCCGCGGCGAACCCGTGGTCGTGGATGAGGAGGTCGCGGACGGCCTCGGCGCGCTGCTGCGCCAGCAGGGCATCCGGGCGGCCGCTCTCCAGGGCGTGGCCCTCGAGGACGAGGACCTCGCCGCTGTGCGGACGAAGGACGTCCTCCAGCTCGCGCAGGTAGGCGCGGCTGGCGTTCAGCGGGGTGGCCGAGCCGGCCTCGAAGACGGCCACCTGCGCGATGGTCCGCTCGGGCCGCGGCTGCATGGCCTCGACGAGCTCAGCGCGCGTCAGCTCCTGCGCGGAGGCCTCGTCGTGGCTGGCGAGACGCTCGGGGTCGGGCTCCGGCGGCAGGTTGAAGCGCCGGCGCATCTCATCGAAGATCCGCTCCTTCTCGGAGGAGTCGAGGATCCCGGTGAGCCCCATGGTGCGGACGCTCATCACGAACGACCCGATGCCCTTCGCCATCAGCCCGTAGTCCTGGTCCTTCGCCATGGACACGAGCAGGATGAAGAAGCAGAGGATCAGGGTCATCATGTCCCCGAACGACACCATGTACGCCGGGGCGCCCTTCTTCTTGACCTTGACCACGATGGTCTTCGGCTTGGGCTTGGTGGCGGCCGCGCTCATCGGGTGACCTCCTCGAGGCCCTCGGAGCCGGTGCCGGGCAGGATGCGCACCTCGACGCGGCGCTGGGAGCGACGCTGGGTCACGCTCTCGCCGGTGTTGCCGGGCTGCGGAGCGTGCCCGCGGCCGGCGACCTGGATGCGCAGGGAGGGGAGCCCCGCGTCGGCCAGGGTCATTGCGGCCGCCTGCGCTCGCGCGAGCGACAGGCTGCGGCCGTCAGGGAACTGCGGCGTGGGGCGGAACGCGTTGTCCACGAAGCCCTCGACGAGCAGCACGTAGGGGTAGGACGCGAGGGTCGAGGCGAGCTCCTTCATGGAGCGGCCCAGCTCGGCGTTCACGGTGGCGGAGCCGGGGGCGAACGAGGCCTCGTCGGCGAAGTCGATCCGCAGACCCGCACCCACCCTGCGCAGGTCGAGCGGCTGGTGGGCGTCGTCGTCCTTCTGCCCCATCTCCTCGAGGTTCTCGAGCAGCTGGTCCAGCGGACGGCTGTGGGGGACCTTGGCGCCGCGGGCGACGTCGTAGGCCTTCATGATGTCGGACTCCGGCGCGGAGACGCTGTCCGCGGGGTCCTCGTCCATGATCCCCGACATGCCGAGCAGGCGGCCCGGCATGGAGAAGGCGTCGTACTCGGTGATGCTGGAGAAGGTGAACAGCAGGATGAAGAACGTCACCAGCAGCGAGGTCATGTCGACGAAGGTCGTGATCCACGGCGGCGCGCCGTCGATCCCGTCCTCGACCGTCTTGATCCGTACCTCGCGCTGCGCCACGACCTCCTCCTAGGCCTCCACGACCGCGCGCATGCGCGGGGCGAGGAAGCCCTTGAGCTTCTCCTTGATGAGCTGCGGCTTCTCGCCCGACTGGATGGCGACGACGCCCTCCACCATCAGGCTGCGCACCAGGTTGTTGTGGGCCGCGACCCGCTCGAGCTTGCCCGCGAGCGGGATGAAGAGCATGTTCGCCGCCATCGCTCCGTAGAGCGTGGTCAGCAGCGCGGTGGCCATGCCGAGGCCGATCATCGTCGGGTCCGACATGTCCTGGAGCATCTGCACCAGGCCGACCAGGGTGCCGATCATCCCGAAGGCGGGCGCGAACGCGCCCATCTGGTCCATGATCTTGCGCCCCGTCTCGTGGCGCTGGCCCTCCCACTCGGTCTCGAGCTCCATGATGTCGCGGACGGTGTCCGCGCTGAAGCCGTCGATGACGAGCTGGATGCCCTTGGCGAAGAAGGGGTCCTCGACCTCCTTCAGCTGGTTCTCGAGGGCGAGCAGGCCCTCGCGGCGCGCGAGGTTCGCGTACTGGACGACGCGCTCGATCTCCTCGGTGGGGGTGGCCTGCTTGCGCACGGCCGCGACCATCATCACCTTCAGGACCGGCTTCAGCTCGGCCAGGGGGAAGGCGAGCATGGTGACCGCGATGGTCCCGCCGAGCACGATCGCCATGGACGGCACGTGCACGAAGATCATCACGCCGCCCGGCCCGACGGCCATCGCCACGACGACGATCAGGAGCGCGAGGATGCCTCCGATGATGGTGTTCAGGTCCATGGGGATCGGCGGGGTGGCCCCGCGTGTCTTGATGTCGACCAGATCGGGCTGGTCCTTGAGGGTCCGGAGGGGGCGTGGGAAGTCCCAAGTGACTGCGGGACAGTCACTTGGGGCGTCTTGAGCGAAAGTGGGAGCTGGCGGGGAGGCACCGCGGGGAGCGCAGCGGCCATCCGCGGCCCCAGGGCGGGCTCAGAGGCCTCGCAGGGCCGTCTCGACCTCGGTGAAGCGGGCCGGGTCCAGGGAGTGGATGGCCTCCATCAGGTCCCGGCGGCGCTCGCCGTCGAGCTCGTTCAGGATCAGGGCGACCTGGCGGGCGTCCTTGCCCTGGAGGAGCATCGCGGCCGACGTGGTGGCCTTGCCCTCGGCGTAGATCGTGGCGGCACTCTCGACCCAGGCGCTCTCGCGCTCGGCCTGGGCCGCGGCGTCGGCCTCGACCTCCTCGGCGCGGCTCTCGAGGCCGTCACGCTCCTGGAGGATCGACGTGCGCAGCTGCTCGAGCTCGGCGTACATCGACTCGACGTGCTCGAAGGAGCGCGCCAGCTCGGCCTCGCGAGCGGACAGGGCGTCCTCGCGGCGGTCGAGCTCGACGAGGCGCGCCTGCAGCCGGTCCTCGAGGGCCTGCATCTCGGTGCCGGTGAACGGGCTCTCCATCACGAAGGCGCGCAGGGGCGTCGAGGCGGCCTCGTACACCTGCACGGTGCCGCGACGGTCCTGGTCGACGGCCTCGTCGATCGTGGGAAGCTCGCGGTTCTCGACCGGCGAGACCTCGGGCTCGGGCGGGACGAAGGCGCTGACGCCCGCGAGGGCGCTCATCGGCGTCCCCGTGAGGGCGGCGATGGTGACGTACGAACCAACGGTGATGGCGACGCCACCAAGCGTCATGGCGGCGATCTTGCTGATGGGGGTCATCGGGACTCCTGCGCCTCGTGGCGCGTCTGGTGTCGTTGCACGGCGATCTCGTCCATGGCCGCGCTCTCGGCGGCCTGGCGTTCCTTGCGGCTGCGCTCGGTGAGGCGCTCGGCGAGCCGCTCGAGCCCGCGCACCTCCTGGCGGCGCGCGCTCCAGGGGCGGCGCGCGAGGTCCTCGCGCGTCCAGGCGGTCTGCGCGACGCGCTGCTGCTGGCGCCCGGCGGCGTCGAGGCGATCGATCAGGACCGCGTCCCGCTCGATGCGACCGCCGTCCAGGCCGCTCCCGGAGCCGTCCTCGCCCCCGCTCTCCGCGAGGGTGCGCGCGAGGCCCACGCGGGCCTCCTCGACGCGTTGCTCGAGGGACTCGGCGCGCTCCTGCTCGATCTCGGCCGTGCGACGCGCCTCGGCCCAGACCGAGCGCGCGAGGCTCTCCTGGGCGCGGCGAACGCGGATCAGGCGTCCCATGCGAGCCTCCGAGAGCGTCACGACGTCACCTCGGCGTCGGCGGGATCGGCGGTCACCAGGCGCATCATCTCGAGGGTCTCCTCGAGGGGCGTGAGGTCGCCCTCGGCCTGCTGCAGGAAGACGTCGATGACGGGCACGCGCGCGACCGCGAGGTCCAGGCCGGGGTTGGTGCCGGGCTTGTAGGCGCCCACCTCGATGAGGTCCTTGCCCTCGGCGTGGGTGGCCAGGTCGCGGCGCATGGCGCGCGCGGCCTCGGCGTGCTCGGGGCCCGCGAGCTTCGGCATCAGGCGCGAGAGGCTCTTGAGCGGGTCGATGGCTGGGAAGTGGCCCTTGTGCGCGAGCTCGCGTGACAGGACCAGGTGACCGTCGAGGAGGCCGCGCAGCGTGTCGCTCACCGGCTCGTCCAGGTCGTCCCCATCCACGAGGACGGTCAGGAGGGCGGTGATGCTCCCGCTGCTGGTCTGGCCCATGCGCTCCACGAGGCGCGGGACGGTGGCGAAGAAGCTGGGCGGGTAGCCGCGGACCGTGGGGGGCTCGCCGGCGGCCAGGCCGATCTCGCGCGAGGCCGCGGCGAAGCGCGTGACCGAGTCCATCAGCAGCAGGACGTCGAGGCCCTGGTCGCGGTACTCCTCGGCGATGGTGGTGGCGACGAAGGGCGCCATCCAGCGCTCGATGGGCGGGCGGTCCGAGGTGGCGACGACGCAGACGCTGCGCGCGCGGCCCTCGTCCCCGAGGACCTCCTCGAGGAACTCACGCACCTCGCGGCCCCGCTCGCCGACCAGGCAGACGACGATCACGTCGGCGGTCGTGCCGCGGGTGACCTGGCCCATGAGCGTCGACTTGCCGACGCCGGAGCCGGCGAAGATGCCCATGCGCTGGCCCTTGCCGAGGGTGCACAGGCCGTCGAGGGCGCGCACGCCGGTGGGCAGCACCTCGCGGATGGGGGTGCGCTCGGCCGGGGCTGGGGCCTCGCGGTGGAG
>WTJQ01000404.1 GCA_011524785.1 Planctomycetota bacterium
GGACCTGGGGGTCCTCGATGGGAGCCTCCGGCGCCCGCAGGGGGCGGCGCGCCAGGAGCGTATAGACCACGGGGACGACGAGCAGGGTGAGGAGGGTCGACATCGTGAGGCCGGCCACGACCGCCACGGCCATGGGCGCCCGGAGCTCGGACCCCTCCCCGGCGCCGAACTGGCCCAGCAGCGGCACGGCCTCCAGCCAGCCCGTCAGGGGCAGCAGGCCCAGGACGGTGGTGGCGGTGGTCATCAGGATCGGGCGGAGGCGCGCGCGCCCCGCCTCCCGGGCAGCCGTCGCGAGGTCGGCGCCCCGCTCACGCTCCTGGTTGATGCGGTCCACGAGCACGATCGCGTTGTTGACCACGATGCCCGCGAGCAGGATCGCGCCGATGAACACGACCACCGAGACCGGGATCGAGAGCCAGTCGAGGGCGAGCACCACCCCGACCGCGGCCAGGGGGACGCTGAAGAGGATCACGAACGGCTGGACCAGCGACTCGAACTGCGTCGCCATGACGACGTAGACGAGGAAGATCGCCAGCAGGAGGGCCTGCTGCAGGCTCCGCGTGCCGGCCTCCATCTCGCGCTTCTGGCCCCCCAGCTCGACGACGACGTCGTCGGGCACGGTCAGGTCGGCGAGCGCGGTCTCGATGCGGTCGTTCAGGCCGCCCAGGTCGAGCCCGGTGCTGGCCGCCGTCACGAGGGCGGCGCGCGAGGTGGCGATGCGCCGGATCTCGGCGGGGCCGCGGACGATGTCGACACGCGCCACGGCCGCCAGCGGGACGGGCTGCTCGGCCGTGGGGTTCACGATCAGGGCCTCGACGGCCTCGACGCCATCCAGGACCTCGCGGTCACCGCGCACGCGGATGTCGATGCGGTCGTCGCCCTCGACGAGGCGCGTGGAGACGGTGCCCTGGACCTGGTCGCGCACGAAGTCGCTCACGGTGCCGAGGTCGAGGCCGTACTCGAGGGCGCGGTCCCGGTCGAAGACCAGGCGTGCCTCGGGTTGGCCGGGCCGGATCGAGGTGCGCACGTCGGTGAGGCCCGGCACGCGCTGGAGCCGCCCCTGCACCTCGTCCGCGAGCTCGGCGAGCAGCTCGAGGTCGAAGCCCGTGATCTCCACCGCGATGGGGGCGTCGAGGGCGAAGGGCGTCGGCCGCGTGACCTCCACCCGGCGCACCTCGGGGTGCGCCTCGAGCAGGCCGCGCACGGAGGCCACCACGCGCTCCTCGGAGGCCGCGTCACTCGCCTCGGGGGTGAGGCGCACCGACAGGCGGCCGGTGTGGTCCCCCTCGATCTCGCGCGTGAGGGTGTCCTCCTCGACCCCGCTGACCAGCGCGCAGCGCTCCACGCCGGGGAGCTCGCGCACCTCGGTCTCCAGCTCGCGCAGGACCCCGTCGGTGGTCTCCAGCGGAGAGCCGACGCCGAGTGCGACGCGCGCCGTGAACTCGCCCTGGTGGATCTCGGGCAGCAGCTCGAGGCCGAGGCCCTGCGCGACGCCGAAGGCGTGCCACCCGAGGCCAGCCGCTGCCAGCAGCACGAGGGCGGGCACGCGCAGGCAGGCGCCCAGGAGGCGGGGGTAGACGACGTCCAGCACGCTCCACGCCAGGTCGAAGAGCCGACGGGCGGGCCAGGTGACGACGAGGAAGAGGCCGTAGACCGCCCCGAGCGCGAGTGCGACCAGGCGCAGGGCCAGGAAGAGGGTCAGCCGCACGAGCCCGGTCGCCACGCGCAGCACGTTCGGGACCAGCTCGGGCCAGCCAGCGCGGAGGTCGGCCAGGAGGAACTCCTGGACGCTGCGCCGGGTGGCCTCGAACGCGGCGGCAGGGGCCCGGCCGGGCTCGCTGCGGAGCAGCCGCGCCGCGTCCCGGATCCAGCGCGAGGCGCCATCACCCTGGGCCTCGGTGTCGAGGACCGGCAGGGCGGAGAGCATGGGGATGAAGAGCACGGCCACCAGCAGGGACACCAGCAGCGCGCTGACCACGGTCACGGCCTGGTCGCCGAAGATCTGTCCGGCGATGCCCTCCACGAACACGATGGGGGCGAAGACCGCCACGGTCGTCAGGGTCGAGGCCGTGATCGCGCCTGCGACCTCGCTCACGCCGCGCACGGCGGCGGCCGCGCGACCGTCGCCCTCCTCGCGGCACCGCGAGATGGACTCGAGCACGACGATCGCGTTGTCGACCAGCATGCCGACGCCCAGGGCGAGGCCCCCGAGCGACATGATGTTGAGCGACACGTCCATGAGGAACATGGGCGCGAAGGTGGCGACCACCGAGATGGGGATCGCCAGCGCGATCACCAGGGTCGGGACGAGGCGGCGGAGGAACACCCAGATCACGGCGATCGCGAGGAGGGCGCCGATGAGGGCCGCGTCCCGCACGTCGTTCACGGCGGCCGCGATGAACACCGACTGGTCGGAGAGGACCGCGAAGCGCGCCTGGTCCCGGAGGCCCCAGCCGAGGTGGGTCAGCTTCTTGCGCTCGTCCCAGCGCGGCTCGCCGCCCTCCGCGTACTTGGAAGCGACCTCCTGCTGCTCGGCCGTGCCGACGATCGCTTCGCGCACGGCCTGGGCGACCTCGACGATGTTGGCGCCCGCCTCGCGGAAGACCGCCAGCTCCACGGCCTCCTCGCCGTCGACCCGCATGACGACCTCACGCTCCGCGTGCGTGCGGCGCACGCGGGCCACGTCGCCCACGCGCACGGTGGCATCGCCGCGGCGGACGAGGGCCAGCGACGCGATCTCGTCGGCGTCACGGAACTCGTTGAGCGTGCGGACCAGGAACCGGGTCGAGCCCTCCTGCACCTCGCCGCTCGAGGCGTTGAGGTTCTCGGCCGCCAGCCGACGCCCGACCGTGGCCGGGTCGAGCCCCTGCGCAGCCAGCGCGCCGGGATCCACGGCCACCTCGATCTCCTCCTCGAGGCCCCCCCGGACCTGGATCGCAGCCACGCCGGGCAGGCCCTCCAGCTCGCGCTGGATGCGGTTCTCGGCCACCCAGCGGAGGCGCGTGAGCGTCTCGCCGGGCGCCTCGGGCCGCGCGCCCGCCGGGGGACTCACCGCGATGCGGAGGATCGGGTCGAGGTTCGGGTCGTAGCGCAGGATCAGCGGGCGCTCGGCCTCGCGCGGGAGCTGCACGTTGTCCAGGCGGTCCCGCACCTCCTGCACGGCCAGCAGCATGTCCGTGCCCCAGTCGAGCTCGAGCAGCACGTCGCTGAACCCGGCGCGACTGATCGACGACGAGCGCACGAGTCCCGGGAGGGTCGAGAGGGCCTCGCCCACGCGCGTGCTCAGCCGATCCTCGACGTCCTCGGGCGCGGCGCCGGGGAACGCGGTGCGGACCGTGAGGGTGGGGTAGCTGATCGCCGGGAGCAGGTCCATCGGCAGCTTCGCCAGCGAGACGAGGCCGAAGACGCCGATGGCGACCATGGCCATCGTGATGGCGACGGGGCGCGTCGCGACGAACGCGAGCGCGCTCGGGCCGCGGCGAGGAGCGGGAGCCGGCTCCACTCAGCCCTCCCGGTTCCCCTCGAGCTCGGAGCGGACCTCGGTGCCGTCCTCGAGGTCGCGGTTGCCGACCGTCACGACGAGGTCGCCAGGAGCGAGGGCGCCCTCCTCCGGGAACACCTCGACCGACTTGTCGTCGGCGAAGCCCTCGCGGACCTGGACGCGCCGGGCGCGCTCCTCCTCGATGACGAACACGAAGCGCCGGTCGCCCTCGCGCTGCAGGGCGCGCTTGCGCACGACGAGCGCCTCCGGGTGACGGTCGACCACCATGTTCAGCCGCACGAGCATGCCGGGCAGCAGGCGCGGCGCGCCGGCGTCGCCCGCGGGCTGCTCGAGCCCGATCGTGAGCCGCACCGAGCCGGAGGCCGCGTCGATCGTCGGCGAGACGATCTGCAGGGAGCCGGGGAAGCTCGTGCCGGGGAACGCGTCCGGCACGGCCTCGATGGCCAGCTCCGCGGCGCGGCCCTGGAACAGGCCCAGCTCGCGCTGCGGACGGTAGATCACGGCCCGCAGGTCCTCGGGGTCGGTGAGGGTGACGAGCCCCGCACCGGCCGTGGCGTTCTGTCCGACGCGCACCGCGCGCGCGGCGACCACGCCGCGGAAGGGGGCGACGACCTCGGTGTACGAGAGCTCGAGCTGGCGGCGCTCGAGGACGAGGCGCGCCTTCTCGATGGCGGTGTCGCCCGCGGCGCGTGCCTGCTCCGCGCTCTGGACCGCGAGCCGCGCGCTCTCCAGGTCGCGCAGGGCCTGATCGCGAGCCAGCCGGAGCTTCTCCAGCTCGTTCTGGGAGATCAGTCCGGCGCTCTCGTGACGGGCGAACTCGCGCTCCGCCTGCTCCTGGCCGAGGACGGCGCGCTGCACCGCCTCCTCGCGCTCCTGCACCGTCAGACCGAGGCCGGGGAGGGCCTCCTCGGCCTCCCGCAGAGCGACCGTGGCCTCCTCGACCGCGGCGTTGGCCTCGCGCGCGTCGAGGCGCACCAGGACCGCGCCGGCCTCCACGACCATGCCCTCCTCGACGAGCACCTCGGTCACGCGCCCGCCGACCTTG
>WTJQ01000637.1 GCA_011524785.1 Planctomycetota bacterium
AGGTCGGGGCCGGCGTCACGTTGCGTCGCACGGACCAACCCGCGCTCACGAGGTTGTCGAAGCCACGCCCCGGCTCGAGGACGAAGGCATGGGCACCCGCCTCGACCACGTCCAGGGTCTCGAAGGTCGCCTTGCCAGACTCGCTCGCTCCGAAGAGCCCGCTCGAGAGGCGACGCCGCTCTCTTCTGGACTGGGTCACATCGACCCCCTCCTCGTGCAGCACCTGGCCCGAGGGACCCCGGAGCACGCCACGGCCCTCGAAGAGCCGGCGCTCGTTGCGGTCGCTCTCCACGTCGTACTCGAAGAACACCGCGACGGGGTTCATGGACGGGTCGAGGTCCATCGTGACCTCGACCGGGTTCTTCCCGTCGAGCGGGACATCGACCGACCCCACGGGCTCGCCGCTGAGGAACTGAAGGCCCAGGAACGTCCCCATGCAGCCGAGGCCGAGGGCGATGAGCAGGATGCCCACGAGCCCTCGACCCCTTCGTGAGGCGGTTGCGTGCGACTTGGCAATTGCTTGCATCGAGTCAGATCTGCGAGGTTTCGGACCGACGCCGAAGAACGCCAGCGAGGAAGATCGATGCCAGGGCCGCTGGGAAGAGCCAGGACGGGGTCTCGGCGGGCGTCCCGGTGCGGATGCTCCAAGCGAGCGAGGTGAGGTTCGCGAGCCCCTGCGTGATCGTCAGTTGGAGGACGTGGCTGCCGGCCTCCTGCGGCTCGACGACGACGGCGCGGCGCGTGTTGCGGAAGAACCCGGTCGAGATCTGGTTCGAACCTGGCCTGCGCTCCCGCTTCCGGACGGAGAACGGCTCCGCCCCGAGGACCGCGCCACTCGGTCCCCGCACCTCGACCTGGCTCCAGAACAGGATGGGGCTCTGGTCCGCGAGCTGTCCCTCGAAGGAGAGCTCGACGCTGACGGCGCCCATGCTGGGATCGAGGGCGAGCTCCACGGTGGTCGCCTCGCCCTGCCGGACCGTCGCGAGGTCGACCGGGAGGCTCGTGAGGAGCTCACCCTTCGCGCCCGATTGCAGGAACAGCCACCCCACGAGGGCCACGGGTACGAGCACGAGGAGGAGGCGCAGGAGCGCGAAGCCTCGTCGGGCTCGACCGCCACGAGGGCTCTGGCAGCTTGGGCAGCGCATGGCCGCACCCTAGCAGGACCCGCTCAGCGCCTGCGAAGGCCACCGCGATCCGCGAGCGCGATCAGCACGCGGCGGGGCTGGCAGGCGACTCCCTGGGCATCGCGGACGCGATACCAGAGGACCGCGTGGCGCCACGGCAGCTGGGCCAGGGGGGCGCCGAGCGGCAGGTCGTAGCGCAGCGTGCCCGTGGCGGGATCGACGGTCGCGCTGCCGACCAGCGGCTGGGAGACGATCTCGAGGGACCCGGGATCGAGCCCCTCCCCGAGGTCGTTGGCGAGGGGCTCGACCTCGAGGGTCGTGGCTCCGGGGGGAAGCGCGACGCAGTCGTCGAACGCGACCGGGCTGAAGGGAGCCCACTCGACGGGGATCCCGAGGGCGGGGTCCACGGTCGTGGTGGACGGCGTCGCCGACCCCACGAGGACGACCCGCGAGACCTTGGAGCGCAGGGCCGTCACCCGCACGCTGCCGTCTACGACGAGCGCGAGGGCCTCCGGACCCTGGGCCTGGAGCTCGACCTGTTCCCCCGGTGCCTGCTCCGTCCACACGAGGCTGTAGGTGGCCACGTTCAGGCCGGTCTCGTCCGGCTCGAAGCCAGCGCCGCTCGTGTGCCACTCGGTCCCGGTCAGGCGCTGCCCGAGGGTGTGCGCGCTGGTCATGTTGACGTAGCGACCGATCACGTTCCCGGCGACGCCCATGCGCTCGATGTCGAGGACGGCGCGCGGGGCGAGGAGGCTCGCCCCGAGCTGCGCGTTGGACAGGGTCAGGTGCGATCCCTCGTAGGCATTCACGAGGACGCGAGAGGCGGGCATCCCCTGGAGCTGCAGGGACCAGGCGGACTGGTCCCACACCCCGCCCTCGACGTTGATCAGGGCCGCGGCGCCGCTGGGGACGTCGAGGAGCACCTGGGTCGCGGCCTCCAGCTGCTCGGCCTCGACGCGGAAGACGTTGAGACCGTCCTCGCTGCCCGAGAGCTCGAGGTGCGGGCCCGTGGTGCTCACGATCCCGGTCGCGGGGAGGAGACCGAGCGCCACCGACTGGTGACGCAGCACGCGGCGCAGGTGCTCGTCGTCGAAGACGTCCTCCAGGCGCGGCCCCTGCGCGGCGTTGCGGAACTGGACCGTCGGGTCGACGTCGATCCCCGTTCCGTAGACCGCCTGGCCGTTGCTGACCGTCCCGCTGCGCATCCGGAGCAGACCGCCGGAGATCACGACGTCCTGGCTCGCCGTCAGGTTCGAGTCCTGACCCACCACGAAGTGGCGCAGGTCCACGACCTTGTTCCCACAGACGCGGCCTGGCAGGGCCACCGACTGCAGATCGACCCCCGTGGTTCCCCAGACGTCGAAGTCCGAGGGGGGGCCGAAGGGCGTGGATCCGCTCTGGGCGAGGACCGAGCCCATTGAGAGGGCGGCGGCCAAGAAGAGGCGATTGGAGATCGGGCTCATCGGAAGCGGAACGAACGGGTCTCGAAGCGAGACACCATCGATGTCCCAATGTGAGGCATCGCCCCCGATAAGCAAATAGGAAGTTGGATTACATCTCGAACGATCGTTTCCCAGCCCGCCAACCACTCTAGAGCGGCCTGAACGATCGGTCAGAGGCCCCAAAGGTCGGCCATTCAGCGTGGCGCCATCTCCAGCCCCACCTGATCGAGCTCATGAGAGGCCTCTCAGGCCCCAGGCCGCCCGGCAGCCCTCGACCGGGCCAGCTGCCCCGGCTGGCTGGGGCCAAGAGGTCCTGCGGCAGCAGCACCCGAGGGCGCTGGCACCCGAAGAGCCAGGGGCCTCGTGGGACTGCCCGGGATCGCTACTTCCCGCGGCGCTGCAGGCGGCCGAGGGACTCCATCTGGTCCGGGGTGAGGAAGGCCTCCATCTCCTCGCGGGCGAGGCTGGCATGGTCGGCCTTCATCGTGCCGATCTCCTCGTCGGTGTAGCTGCCGCTCTGCCATGCGTCGTAGAGCTCGCTAGCACGATCGAGGCGCGCTCGGAGGGCCTCCCGCATCTGCTGCGGCTGGTCACCCACGAGGCCCAGGCTCTCCGTCAGCGAGGCGACCTGGTCCTCGAGCTGCTGGTCCGCCGCGCCGAGCTTCTCCTCGGCGCGCTGGCGGGCCTTCTCCCGCTGCTGCTCCTTCTGCTCCTCCTGCAGCTGCTCGAGGGCTCCGACGACCTCACCCCGGAGTGCTCCTCCGGACAGTCGCATGTCGACGCTGGCCATCCACGAGCGCAGCTCGGCCTCGGAGAGCGGAAGCTCCGCGGCCTCGGCGCTCTCCTCGCCCACCGACTCGCGCACGGCGCTCTTGGCCTCGAGCGCGCTGAGGGCGAGGCCCAGCTCGGTGACCTGGGCGCGCAGCGCATCGAAGGACTCTGTGAGCTCCCGCAGATCGGCCGCGGTCGGGCCGCCGCCGGCAGCGACGGGAGGAGGAGTCGAGTCCCCCTCGGGGTTCGTCGTCCACTCCGCGGAGTTGAAGGCGACGGCGATGACCCCCACCGCGAGGGCTCCGACCATGAAGGCGCCGACGTTCTGCATGGAACCATGATGATTTCGTGAAGGAACCCCCACAAGGCCTCACGCGGGGACATGCGGCTGCCGGAAGCACCTCTGACTCCAGTCGGATCAGGCTCCGTGGGGATGTCGGGCGTCCCTCGGTGCGCTAGCCTGCAGCCCCCGCGATCCCCGGTCCCATGCAGCGCTCCCTCCTCCTCCCCGGCCTCGTCTCGATCCTGCTCGCCTCCTGCGCCTCCAATGGCGGCACGCGCTGGGAGCCCACGGTGGGCCTCGGCCTCCAGACCTGGGGCAACCACTCGGAGGAGGTCCAGCTGAGCAGCGCCGAGACCGCGCTCGCTGGCCGCGCCTCGGTCGACCGAGACGTCGCCGAGCTGACGTTCGGCGTGACCCACAGCACCGCCGCGGGCGAGGCCCTCCGCAAGGACTGGTTCGCCGGCGTGAAGCTGGCCCTGGGCGAGCTCGACTCGAGCGACCGCTTCAACTTCGGCGGGGACGGCGAGAACGTGGACGAGCTCGCCCTCGGCGGCATGGTCTACCTGACGGACAACGCCACCTGGACGCCCTACGCCTCGGCCTGGGGAGTCTTCACCAACCCCGCGAGCCCGAACCTCGATACGCAGACCTCCCTGGCGCTGGGGACCGGCGTGGAGCTCGCGATGGGTCCGCAGTTCGCGCTCTACTCGGAGCTGAACTACCTCGTCCCGCTGTCGGACTCGGACGCCAAGGGCACGCTGCCCAACCTCGCCGGTGACGCCGACCTCCCCGCGAGCGGCACCCGCGACTACAGCGGCCTCGCGCTGATGTTCGGCATCCGCGCGCGCATCGGCCTCACCGAGTGAGCCGGGGACTCACGCGAGCAGCCCCGACACCACCTCGCCGAACACGTCCGTCAGCCGATAGCGGCGGCCCTGGAAGCGGTAG
>WTJQ01000165.1:0-1499 GCA_011524785.1 Planctomycetota bacterium
GCCCTCCTGGCCGCTCTCGGCCTTCTCAGTGGTCTCGGTCGAGGCCTCGGCAGCCTCCGGGGCGGCGTCGGCAGCGGGAGCGGCCTCCTCGGTCGGGGCCTCGGTGGCCTCGCCCTCGGCGTTCTCCGCAGCATCCTCCGCAGTGGCTTCCTCGGCAGCCTTCGCCTCAGCGGCAGCGGCTTCCTCGGCGGCCTTGGCCTCGGCCTCGGCGGCGTCGAACTCACCGAACGGGCTCGCCGGCTCGGGATCCCGCGGCGGCTCGGGGACGACGTACTCGGCGCCGTCCTCCTCGGCCGCGAGGGCGGCCTCGCCCTCGGGGAGCTCGTCGACGGCCGTGAACAGGTAGCGCAGGACGCGCTCGTTCAGGTCGAAGTCGCGGCGCATGCTCTCGGAGTTGTCCCCGGGGAGCTCGAAGTAGGTGATGTAGTAGGTCGCACGCTGGCGGCCAGCGATCGGGTAAGCGAGGGCCCGCTCCTCCCAGCGACGCGCGCTGTGGATCGTGGCTCCGTACTTGGTGAGGGTGTCCGTGACGAGCGCCTTCGCGGCTCGCCAGTCAGCGCGAACAACGTCGTTGTCCACGAGCACCATGCCTTCGTAGATCTGTCCCAATGGGGTCTCCTTCTTTGTCGTGAGTGCAGCTGACCTCCGGACGAGCGCCCGGCAGTCAAGGATTCCAGCGGCTGTGGAACCGCGTCATGCACGCCGAGAGGTCGCCGTTCGTGAGCCAGTCGAGGAGGGCCTCGGCTGCCTCACGCACGCTGATCTCGGCCTCCACCCGCTCCGAATCGGAGAACGGGGAGAGCACATGACGCGCCGCGTCGGTGCCTGAGCGCCCGATCCCCACGCGGAGGCGGGGAAACCGATCGGTGCCCAGGTGCTCGATGATGGACCGCATCCCGTTCTGCCCTCCGTGGCCCCCGTGAGGGCGGATCCGCAGGCGGCCCAGGTCCAGGTCGAGGTCGTCGTAGACGACCATGACCTCGGGGGCCTCCTCGGTGGGAGGTCGCTCGACGGAGGGCTCTCCCGAGGGAGGGCCCGCGGCACCAGGCGGTGCGGCGTCCGCCTCGCGGAGGAACCGCAGGAGGGGCGCCACGACCTCGCCGGAGCGGTTCATGAACGTCGTGGGTTTCACGAGGAGCGCGCCCGACGCTTCCGCGCGGGCCCACTCGAACCGCCGACTGCCGGAGTAGCCGTCGAGCTTGGATGCTGGTCGAAAGAACAGGCCGAGTTCCCCCGCCAGCGCGTCCACGGCCTCGAAGCCGATGTTGTGGCGCGTCCAGCGGTACTCGGGTCCGGGGTTCCCCAGGCCAACGACGAGGCGGGTCATGGGGTCCTCCGGAGCCCTCTCGGAGGCCGAGAGGGCGGAAAAGTGTACTGACGGGGCGGCGGGGGGCAACCCCCCACCGCCCCGGAAGGACCTCAGGACTCCTCGGAGCCCTCGGCGTCGCCCTCGCCCTCGCCCTCGGCGGGCTCGGCGGCGGCGGCCTTGGCCTCGACGA
>WTJQ01000165.1:1599-4549 GCA_011524785.1 Planctomycetota bacterium
TCGCCCTCGCCCTCGCCCTCGGCGGGCTCGGCGGCGGCGGCCTTGGCCTCGACGACCGTCAGGACCGTGTCGTTGCGGGCCGCCTCGGCCTCGGAGAGCGTCACGCCCTCGGGGAGCGCCAGATCGGCGGCATGGAGCTGCGTCCCGGGCTCCAGGACGCCCACGTTGACCTCGACCCCGTCCGGGATGTCCTTCGGGAGGCAGTTGACCTCGACCGAGTCCATGGCCTGGTTGAGGGTGCCCTGGGGCGTCCCCATCACGGTGATGGAGATGCGGACGTCCGAGCGCTGGCCGCGGACGACGCCCTTGAAGTCGACGTGGTTCACGACCGAGCCCATGGAGTCGTACTGGATCTCACGGATCACCGCGGACTTGACGTCCCCGGCGATGTCCAGGTCGAAGAGGCTGGCCTCCTGCCGGCGGGCGGCTGCGAAGGCGGCTTCCTCGATGCTGAAGTGGCAGAGGGCGCCGTCGCGGCCCTCGAACTGGAGGCTGGCGGGGATGCGGCCGGCGGCGCGCAGGGCGCGGGCGGAGCGGGAGCCGAGGGACTCGCGGGCCTCGGTGGCCAGCTTCGCTTCGTGGTGGGACTTCGACATGGGTTCTCCTGGATGGTTCGTCGCCTCGCTGGAGGCGCACAGGACGGGCGTCCGGGGACGCCCTGGGAATGGGTTCAGAAAAGGGTGTTGAGGTGCGACCCGAAGGCCGCGTGCATCACGAGAACAGGCCGGAGACGGACTGGTTGTCGTGGATGTTCAGGATGGCGCGCGCGACCAGCGGGGCGACGCTCACCGTGTGCAGGTTCTTGGGCTTGCGCTCGAGCGGGATGGTGTCCGTGACGAGCACCGTGTCGACCGGGGCGTTCTCGAGGCGCTCCACGGCCGGACCGCAGAACACCGCGTGCGAGACCGCGATCACGATCCGGTCGGCGCCGGCCCGCTTCAGGGTCTCGGCGGCCTGGGTGATGGAGCCACCCGTCGAGATCATGTCGTCCACGATCACGCAGTTGCGCCCCTTGACGTCGCCGATCACGTGCTCGACCACGGTCTCGGAACCCGAGATCCGGCGCTTGTCGACGATGGCGAGGTCCGCGCCGAGGCGCTTGGCGTAGGCGCGCGCCATCTTGGTCCCCCCCACGTCCGGCGTCACGACCACGGGGTTCTCCACCCCCAGCTCCTCGACCGCGTCGAGCAGGACCGGGCGAGCGTAGAGGTGATCCACCGGGATGTCGTAGAAGCCCTGGATCTGGGCGGCGTGCATGTCCAGCGTCACGAGACGCTCGGCGCCGGAGCTGACCAGCGTGTTGGCCACGACCTTGGCGCTGATGGGGACTCGGCCCTCGTCCTTGCGGTCCTTGCGGGCGTAGCCGTAGTAGGGCATGACCGCCGTGATCCGCCCGGCGCTGGCGCGACGCAGGGTGTCGAGCAGCAGCAGCAGCTCGACCCAGTTGTCGTTGACCGGCGGACAGGTGGGCTGCAGGACGAAGACGTCGCGCCCTCGCAGGTCCTCGTCGATCTTGATGTCGACCTCCCCGTCGGGGAAGCGGGCCACGTGGGCCTTGGCGAGGTCGCGGCCGACCTCGGCCGCGATGGCCTTGGCCAGCTCGGGGTGGGCCGTACCACTGATCAGGGTGATGTCGTCGTAGGTGCGCATCAGGAGTCCTCGCGGGGGGGAGCGTCGGAGCCTCGGAGGCGGCGGGCAGGCACCCCGGCCCAGGTCTCCCCGGGCTCCATGGAGGCCTTGGTGGTGAGGACCGCGCCAGCCGCGGTCGTGGCGCCCTCGGGGACGCGGTTGGGACCGATGATGAGCGAGCCGGAGCCCACGAACGCGCCGTCCTCGACGACGGTCGGGTGCTTGCGCTGGCCGTCGTAGTTCACGAAGACCGTCCCCGCGCCCACGTTGGCCCGGGTCCCGATGGTGACGTCGCCGAGGTAGGTGAGGTGCTTGACCTTCGAGCCGGGGCCGACGGTCGAGTTCTTCATCTCGCAGAAGTTGCCGAAGACGGCCCCGTCCTCCAGGACGGCCCCGGTGCGCAGGTGGGCGAAGGGCCCGACCTCGCAGCCGGCGCCGATCCGCGCGCCCGCGCGGAGGACGCAGAACGGCTGGATGACGGTGTCGGCCCCGATCTCGACGCCGGCGTCGATCATGGTGGTCGAGGGATCCTCGATCCGGACGCCGTTGGCGAGGTGCTCCTCGAGGATGCGCGCCTGGAGGGCCCAGCGGACCTCGGTCAGCTGCACGAGCGAGTTCACGCCGCTCGCCTCCTCGGGGTCCTCGAGCGGGACGTCGGCCACGGGGCGGCCCTCCTCCACGAACAGCTGCACCGCGTCGGTGAGGTACAGCTCGCCCTGCGCGTTGTCGTCCGACAGCCGCGGGAGCACGGCGCGCAGGCCGGCGGCATCGAAGGCGTAGAGCCCGGGGTTGGTCTCGTCGATGGCCCGCTGCTCCGCGTCGCAGTCCTTCTCCTCGACGATCGCGCGCACGGCTCCATCATCACCACGGACGATGCGGCCGTAGCCGAAGGGATCGTCGAGCTGGGCCGTGAGCAGTGCCATGGCGCCGGCCCCTGCTGAGGCCTGGACCTCGAGGAGCTCGCGCAGGCCCTCGGCGCGCACCAGCGGCATGTCGCCATAGAGCACGAGCACGACTCCTTCGCGCGCCTCGGGGACCGCCTCGAGGGCCACCTGCACCGCGTGACCGGTCCCGCGCGGCGGGTCCTGAACCGCGGTCGCCAGCGGGCAGCGCTCGCCCACGACGCGCCGGGCCGCCTCCTCGATGCGCTCGCCGCCTGCGCTCGTCACGAGGACGATGCGCGCCGGATCGAGCTCGAGGGCGGTCTCGAGGACCCAGCCCACCAGCGGTCGGCCCAGCACGGGATGCAGCACCTTGGGGAGCGCGCTCCGCATGCGCGTGCCCTTCCCGGCCGCGAGGACGATGACGGTGAGCTGGGACA
>WTJQ01000254.1:0-598 GCA_011524785.1 Planctomycetota bacterium
GCCCCAGACGGCGACGAGCGTGGAGACCGCCGCCACGGCGGCGGTCTCCACGCTCGTCGCCGTCTGGGGCTGGCTCGCATTCGGCGTCGCGGCCGAGGTCGAGTCGCGCCGGGCCCAGCTGGCCCTGGAGATGGATGGGCTTCGGCCGCAGCTCCAGTACAACCAGTCCCTGGACGCCGAGATCCGCGTGGCTGCCGCCCGCGAGTCCAAGCTCGCCACGGTCAACAAGGAGCGCGTCGTCTGGACCGAGAAGGTCGACGAGCTCATCGACGTCGTCAACGCGGGCAACGAGGTCGAGCACTTCATCTGGTTCGACGACCTGGTCGTCCGCCAGGGTGCAGGGGCCGCTGGCCGCGGGGGGCGCTCCCAGCCGGGCAGCCTCCAGGTGGCGGGGCACAGCGGCTCGGGCGCCGACCCGCGCTCGGGCCTCGAGAAGACGGCCCACTTCCTCGACGCCGTGGTCGACGAGGAGCTGTCCAGCTTCATGCGGGACTTCGAGACCATCGAGAGCGTCGACGTGCTCAAGCGCGTCGCCCGCTCCGAGCCCGATGCGGACCTCATCCCCGAGGTGAACTGGTCCTTCCCCCTGTCCCTGCAG
>WTJQ01000254.1:608-4547 GCA_011524785.1 Planctomycetota bacterium
GAGCCTGGATCGCAACCGCAAGCTGCTCCTGGCCGGCGCGGGCGCGCTGGCCCTGTTCGGCGCCCTCGGCTGGGCGATCCAGGATCAGCGTGAGTCCATCGCGCGTGCCGAGGACGAGGTCACCCGCCTGACCACCGAGGTCGCGACCGCGCGCCGCACGATCGAGAGCACGCCCGAGAAGGAGCGCGAGGTCATCGTCCTCCGCGAGCTCGACCCCGTGTTCGCCCAGATCCTGCCGGACAGCACCGAGGTCAGCCAGCTGCTGCGGCAGTTCTACCAGTACTCCGCGGAGGCGGGGATCCAGCTGAAGGAGGTCCAGGCGCGTCCCGAGCCGCTGCGCGGCAAGAAGCCCAGCGACTTCAGCAAGGCCAGCTACACCGTCGGCCTCGAGGGGGACACCTTCCAGTTCCTGGAGTTCCTCCACCGGCTCGAGACGCACCAGCGCTTCATGGCCGTCCCCAGCTTCTCCCTCCGCTCGGCCAGCCGTCAGCAGATGGAGGAGGAGGGCAGCCCCGCCCACCGGGTCCAGATGGACATCGAGACCTACATCTACGCCCCGAGCGACCTCGGCAACACGGCGCGGATCGACGGCTACGAGCGCAAGCGCGACCTGCTCGCGGGGGAGATCAACCGCCGCCGCCAGGCCTTGAGCCTGTCCCGCTTCCACTACCGGGGCCCCCGCGGCCGCCGCGACCCCTGGATCGATCCGCGGGTCCCCGTCGCCGACAACCCCAGCGGGCTCTCCGTGCCGGAGCAGAACGCCAAGGTCGAGGAGCTCACCGTCCTTCTGGACCGCGCCCGCGGCGAGTGGGCCGAGGTCCAGGCCGCTCCGGACGTGCTGTCGCGCATGCTGCTGCGTCGGGACCTGATGGGGACCATCGCGCTCCTGCAGGACGGGCTGCTGCTGATCGACGAGCAGGGGCTCGTGACCTTCACGCCCGCGGCCAAGCGCCTGGACCTGGAGGTCCGCGAGCCGCTGCAGGCCCTGCAGCTCGAGATCGACGAGACCACCTACGTGGAGGGGCCGACCCGGGAGGAGCTCGAGCAGGTCCTCAGCAGCATGCAGGCCCACCTCGCTTCCGCGGACTACGGCCTGGCGCTCGCGGTCTTCGGCGAGGTCGCGGACGGGCTCGACCTCGTCGCGGGCGATCCGCCTCGCGAGCTGCTCGCAGCCAGCCTGCGCATCCTGGCCGAGGAGGCCTCCGTCCTCGAGGAGTTCGAGGGCATCGTGCTCGACTTCGGCGGCCAGGCCCTGATCCAGGGCCGCGACGCCGTGGTCGTCCTGAACGGACGCAACTGGAGCGCCGGGGACGTGGTGCCCCCGGGGCTCGAGGTGCTCGAGATTCGCTCGCGTGAGGTGGACTTCGCCTTCCGCGGCTTCGTGCTGACCCGCCGCTTCTGAGCGGACCGTGATGAGAGGCCGGGGGGGACCCCGGGATGGAGTCGTCTTGAAACTGAACCTGATCCTGATTGCCGGGCTCGCGCTCGGATCCTCGTCCCTGGCGAGCGCCCAGGCCCCGAGCCTCGACGCCCGCGTGAGCCTCGACATCGTGGAGCAGCCGCTCTCCGAGGTCGTCAAGTACCTGCGCGACCGCTCCGGAGCCAACGTCGTCATCCTCGACGGCAGTGGTGACAAGCTCGTGCGGGACCTCGACATCCAGGACGTCGACTGGCGCGATGCCCTCGACTACGCCTGCCAGATGGCGAGCTGCGTCGTGACCGAGGACCGCAGCGGCGTGCTGACGATCACCGACCCCCCGCGCGTCGACTTCGACTTCGAGGAGGACCGCGAGATCGCGGACATCTGCCACACGATCGGCAAGGTCGCCGGCGTGAACATCCTCGTCAGTCCCGAGGTGACCGGCACCCTGCGGGTGCGGCTGAAGGACGTGCCGTGGCGCAGCGCCCTGGAGGAGGTCGCCAAGACCCGCGGCTACGTCGTGGTCGAGGAGCAGCGGGGGATCCTGCGGGTCGTCGACCCCCTCAGCCTCGAGAAGCAGAAGCAGACGCGCTCCTATCAGCTGCGCTACCTCCGTCCTCGCGGCCCGCGCCAGGCCACCATCGAGACCGACGTGACGCGCGACCTGGGGGAGGGGCAGGAGCTGAGCGAGTTCTCGGCCCTCGCCGCCCTCGAGAAGGCGCTCTCACCGGAGGGTGACCTCGACTACATCGAGGACTCCAACGTGATCATCGTGCGCGACACGATCCAGGTGCACGAGGCCATCACCCAGATCCTCGACCGGATCGACATCGAGCCGACGCAGGTGTTCGTGGACGTGAAGTTCGTCTCGACGGCCAACGTCGACCTGCTCGACCTCGGCGTCGACTACGGCGACGGCGGGCCCCAGGTGAGCATCTCGGGCGGTCAGATCCCGATCCAGCTGCCCTTCAGCAGCAGCGCCGACGGCTGGCAGAGCGGGGTCATCGCCGACCCCGGCGCCCTGGGTCCCTTCGACCCGGCCGCGCCGCCCTTCGGCACCGCGCAGATCCCGAACACCGTCTTCGGGGCCCTCTCGTTCACCCAGGTCTCGGCGACGCTCCGGGCCCTCCAGCGCGACACGCGCAGTGAGGTGGTCCAGGCCCCCAAGATCATCACGCTCGACGGCAACGAGGCGACGATCTTCGTCGGGGAGACCGTGCGCTACGCAGAGGCGCGCGCCGAGCAGGGGCAAGCCGGCGGCCTCTCCCTCTCCGTTCAGGAGGCGAGCGGCTCGCCGGTCGAGGTGGGCTTCCAGCTCCTCGTGCGTCCCAACGTCATTCCTGGTACGCGCAAGATCATGATGGAGGTCATCCCCAAGGAGACCAACCTGTCCGGCTCGTCCCCGGGCACCGCCCTCGCCCCGGCCGGCTTCGACGTGTTCACCCTGGGCGCCGACGGCGTGGGGGGGTCCATCGCCCTGCCGCGGACGCGCTCGTCGACGCTCATCACGAACATGATGCTCGAGAGCGGGCAGACGGCCGTCATCGGCGGCCTGACCAACGAGATCGACACCGAGGTGGAGAGCCGCGTGCCGCTCCTCGGGGCGATCCCCGTCCTCGGCGAGCTCTTCAGTCACACCAACCGGACCCGCGACCGCCGCAGCCTCGTCATCTTCGTGACGCCGCAGCTCGTCAACAACGCGGAGGACACCGAGTACCTCCTCCAGCAGGAGCTCCAGCGGCGGCGCTCGAGCCTCAAGGACGAGGTCGAGGCCCTGGTGAACCCGGCCTTCGCCGCTCCCGAGGCTCCCTGAGCCCTCTCTACGGGGCCCCGTGGCCCCCAGGCACGGCCCTGAACCGGCCCGCTCCCCGCCCTGGCGGGGGCGGGCCGGTTCGCATCCAGCCCCGCAGGAGCAGGCCTCAGGCCGCTTGGTTTCCCGGAGCGGCCCCAGGGGGGGATTCCTACGGTTCCGGGCTTCAACTTCCGACACACCCTTGGCACGATGCTGCCGCGCGCCCGGACGGGAGGCTCCTCCCGCCCCCTCCTCCGAGGGTCCTGAGAGCGCGCCCCTGACAACTCGACGACGCTCTCCAGCGTCTCCCAACCCGGCCGCGCCGGGTCCCCCTCCTCATGCCTCGCGGGCTCGCCCCGGGCCGTGGACGGGCGGGACCCCTCGGCGACGCGCGCTGCCTCGCAGCGCCCGCCTCCTGGCGCCGGCCCCCCCTGACACCATGAACGATCAAGGTCTCCCGGAACCCCAATCCGGCGCGTCGGACACCTCCGACACCCCCTCGACTCCGACCACCGACTTCGGCGCGGGCCTCGGCTCAGCCAGCGGCGGCTTGGACTCCCCTGCTCCCGCGCCCTCCTCGGAGGACGCACCGCCGAAGCCTCGGCGCAAGCGGAGCGGGGGCCGGTCCCGTCGTGCCTCCTCAGATGGAGATGACGGAGCCTCCGAGGCCACCAGCGCCGAGGACCCCACCCCTGCCAGCGACGAGGAGGTCAAGCCCCGACCGGCT
>WTJQ01000454.1 GCA_011524785.1 Planctomycetota bacterium
GTCCTGGCCGAACGCGCCCTGGAAGCGAGCCTCGAGGTCGAGGTCGCCGACGCTGACCGTCTGGCCCAGGGTCGGTGCAGCGCCGCCCTCGCCGGAGTCGTACGCCACCCCCGCGAGCAGCTCGAGCTCCACGCGCGCGTCGGCGGTCCCCGGGTCGAGAACGCGAATGCCGGCGAGGCCCCCCGTGGGGTCGTCCCAGTCCCAGCGCTCGAGCGCCAGGTTCGGCGCGAAGAAGTCCTCGTCCTCGAACGGGACCACGGGGCCGGTGTCGAACTGCAGCCCGCTGAGCAGGTACGGGTTCTGGCAGGCGTCCTCCCCGCTCACCTCCAGGAAGTAGGTGGTCTCGGGCGTCAGGCCGTCGACGAAGATCTCGTGCTCCGTGACCAAGTCCTGGGAGGACACCGAGTGGTTGAGGCTCGTGGTCGAGAGCCCGTAGTCGACCCTCGACGTCGCGGGCTCGTCGGTCTGCCACCGGACGACCAGCGAGGTCCCGTAGCTCGAGACCGTGACTCCCGTTGCCACCGGGCCCACGAGGTTGGGAGCAAAGGTCGCGATGGCCAGACGCGGGCCGTCCATGACGAGCTGCTGGGAGCTCTCGGGCCCCGACACGTCTCCCTGCCAGCCCGTGAAGACCTCGCAGGGCCCCGCAATGGCGGTGAGCGTCACCGGCTGGTTGCAGAAGTACTCGATCTGCCCGTCCTCGGACAGGAACGCGCCTCCTGGCTCCACCAGGACCCCACTCCCGGAGTCCAGAGCCGCGCCCGTGATGGCGATGTCGAGGACGTTCGCCACCCCGTTGCCGATCGTGCCGTCCTCATCGTCCCAGGCATCCAACGGATCGTAGGTGCGCACGCTGTCGTAGGCCGCGACCGCACCGGGTGCAGGGAGAGTGGAGGAGGGGGCGACGTCGGCCACGATCAGGCCGATGCGGTCGGGTGCGAAGTCGCTGGGGATCTGGTCCGGCCCGAGCTCCTGGGACATCGTCTGCCAGAGGGCCCCACCACTCTGGGAACGGAACATCCGCCAGTGGTCCGCCTGCCGACGAACGCGAAGCCCCAGGGTCGAGATCGGGTCATCGATGGGTCCACTCGTCACGGCGTCGAGAACGAGGGGGCCGCCCGGCACCTCCGGACGAACGAACGCGATCAGGTACCGGACCTTCCCGGTCACGAACTGGAAGAACACCCCGAGCCACCGGTCACCCGAGGACTCCCTGTAGAGGACTCCCTGCAGCTGCGTAGGCGTGTCCGGGACAGAGGCCATGATGACCTCGTGCTCGAACAGGGACGCCCCCATGGAGCGCTCCAGCCGAGGAGGCAGAGCCTCGGCGTTCGCAGGATGGCCAGGGCCCTGCGGGACCTCGAGGACGGCGATCGCGTCCTCGGTCCCGCCGCCTGCCACGGAGAACTGGAGGTCACCAGCGACGTCCACGAGCTGCCAGTCAGCAAGCACGTCGGCCGGATCGCAGGTGTTGAAGTCGAAGCGCAGCGTGGTCTCCGTCTCCAGAGTGCCCTCGGCCGTCGCCGTACCGTTGACATTGGACGCGGTGATCCGGAAGTCGTAGACCGCAGCTGGATCGAGGCCCGTGACCACGACCGCGTGGTCCACCTGAGGCACGCCTCCCGGCGGGACGGAGTCGATGCGCGTGTCGAGTGCGCCGCCAGCAGCGCCGTAGTCGAGCCACGACTCCGTCAGCTGGCTCGAGCTCCACTCCACGACGGCGCTCTCGAGGCCCGTGAACGTGAGGACGCTCCCCGGCACGATCACCGGCGGGCTCGTGTCGACCGCGAACACGGCCGTGAGCGCGCGGTCGACGCCGAGCGTGACCTCGATCGTCGGGAGGAGGGCGTCGGCGGGATCCGCGAGGTCGCCCTCCCAGCGCTCGAACAGCCAGCCCGGCTGGTCGAGGGCCGTCAGGCTGACGGTCTCTCCGCACCAGTAGGCGGGCTGCTCCGGGGTCACCGACACGAGCTCGCCCGCGATCGGCTGGCCGACTCCGTCGACCGCCACGACGGAGAGCGTGCGCCCGACGCCGCCGGGCAGGTCTCCGTCCTCAGGATCGAGGGGGGCTGCAGACTCCTGCACGTAGTCGACCACGACCTCGTGCCCGTCCCCACCACCGTAGTTCCCGGCCCAGAGGCCGAGCGAGGTCGGCGCGAAGCCCGGCAGGTCGAAGGCGCAGTTCGGCACCGGCTGGTACCAGTCGAGGCCGTCCCAGAGCTCCACCACCCAGGAGGTGCCCTGGACGCTGACCCGCAGGCGGGGACCATCGAGCGGCTCGGGGTTCAGGGAGCCGTAGGCGATCTGCGTCACGCTCTGCCCAGGAACGGGGTCGCGGCCGATGAAGAAGATCGGCGTGCCCGTGTTGGTGCGGGAGAGGTCCACGCGGACCCACTGCCCGGCACCGTCCTCGAACAGGAGGCCCTGCATCTGGCGGGGCCCCTCGATCAGGGTGTTGAAGGCCACCTCGAGGGCGAGGTCACCCGGCGGCAGGCCTCGCCGCAGTCGCGGGGGCAGGTCGGTGTGGATGGGGAGCGACTGACCGGCCGGGATCGAGAGCGCGATCCCCGCGTCGTCGGTCCCTGCGCCCACGAAGCGCGTGGCGCCGATGCCAGCAGGGTCCACGAACTCCCAGCCCTCGGGCAGGTCCGGTCCGCAGCGGTTGAAGTCCTCGCCGACCCCAGGGTCCACGTCGTCGTCCACCAGCGTCAGGACGTGCACGCTGGGCGTCCCGAGGGTCGCGTTGTCGGGCGTCGTCAGGGTGAGCTCGAGCGTCTCCTCTCCCTCGACGGCGGAGTCGTCCACGACCGCGAGGGCCAGCTCCAGCAGGCCCTCGCCGGGCGCGAACTGCAGCGCTCCGACCGGGAGGCCCGCCACGTCGGCCACGGGGTCGGCCGTGCCCCCGGTCGTCAGCGCGACGTCGATCGACTTGCCTGAGACGGTCGGCTGACCCTGGGCATCGAGCAGGGTCACGCCGATGAGGGTCGGTGCCGGCTGCCCCTCGGTGAGCGAGGAGGCCGCCGTGGTGAAGGCCACGCTAGGAGGAGCATCGTCGTCCACCAGCGTCCAGGTGATCGAGCCCCCGCCGATCTCCGCGTTCGAGGCGCCGTCGAGCCGAACCACCAGCACCTCGTCGGGCTCGTCCAGCGAATCCTCGAGCAGCTGCAGCCCCACGGCCGCGCTCGTCTGCCCCGGCGCCAGGACCACGCTCATCGGCAGCTGGTAGTCCTCGCCCGGGGTCGCCGTCGTCCCCGCGCCAGAGCCGAGCTGCACCGTGACCGTCTTGGCCGAAGGCGCGTCCAGCTCGACCGTGACCTGGACGGCTCCGGCACCCTCGCTGAGAGGCCCACCCCCTCCAACCAGGGACACGGTCGGCGGCGCGTCGTCATCGAGCAGCTTCAGCGTCACGCGGGAGCGCGCGCCCAGCGTGAGAGGAGCAAGCGGCTGGAGACCGAGGAAGCCGCGCTGCTCGGGCTCGTCGAGTGCATCGTCCCCTGGGAAGATCCGCAGGCTCGCCGTGAGCCGCCCCGGAGCGAATCGAACGAGCCCGGTGTTCGCGAGCGTCACGTCCTCTGGCTCCGCGAGCCCGATCAGCTCGACCTGCGCGGCGAGGGTCAGGTCGGCGGGACCACTGAGCACGAGTGGGACGTCGATGATGGCGCCCCCCTCGATGAGGGAGTGAACGGGGTTCGCGAAGGCGACCGTCGGGACCGGGCCGTCCTCCTCGACGGTGAGCACGTGCCGCACCTGAGGGCCGAGGGTCCCGGCGCTGGTCGCGAGGAGCCGGACCTCGAGGGTCTCGTCCCGCTCGAAGAGCCCATCCTCCACGGCCTGCAGCTCGATGAAGCCCTCGCTGCTGCCTGCGGGGACCACGAGGCTGCCCGCGGTCAGGTCGAGGACGTCGACCCCTGGCGTGGCGCGGCCGTCGAGGGCGTAGGTGACCGTCGTGTCCTGGGCCTGGGCCGCGCTGAGGGTGACCCGGACCTGGGCCGTGGATCCGTCCTCGGGAACGCTGGAGGCCTGCGTGGCGAGTTGGACCGACTGCGCGCCAGCCGTCGCTGCGAGCGACGCCGTCAGGGCCGCGAGAAGCGCGGTCCGGGCAAGGAATGCGAAGGGGCGGTGCATGGGAGTGCGTGCCCCGGAGCGAGACCGGGGCCCTGGCGAGAAAGGGCTCCGGAGCGGCTCCAGGGACTCCTGGGAAGGGCTCAAATTAGCACGCTTCCGGCTCCCTGGCCCGCGGAGGGGGGCCCCAGGGGCGGTCGACTGCCTCACTTCGGGACACGGCATTCGCTTCCCCGATCAGGCCCCCCGCTCCAGCCTGGCCGCCAGGCGACGGCTGCCCACGAGGGTCAGGAAGTCCGTGGTCCCGCTGGGACGGACCACGAGGACGAGGAGCGTGTGCAGGAGCACGCCCGCGCCAGCCAGGAGGCCCAGCTCGACCAGCCCGGGAAAGCCGAGCCCCGTGACGACGGGACGCAGCGCGAGCACGGCTCCCCCCATGACGGA
>WTJQ01000330.1 GCA_011524785.1 Planctomycetota bacterium
CGCAGGTGGCTGCGGCGCTCTCGCTCTCCCCGCCGGGGCTCGTGCTCGCAGCGGACGCGGTGGGCTCGGAGGCCAAGGCCGTTGGGGTCGACTCGACAGGGGGCTCCGGAGGTGCCACCGCGTCGGTCGCGGAGTCGGTCGTGGCGGGGAGCGCGGGCTCCGGGTCCTTCAGGTCGCGCTCGCGCTTGCGCAGGGCCGCGTCGGCGTGGGCGAGGTCGTCGGCCTTGTCGCGCAGGTCGCCGCCATCGGGGGCGGTGGGGTTCCCGCGCGCGATCAGCTCCTCGGCCAGCGCGGCGTAGTCCTGAGCGCCCCGCGACTCGGGGGCGTACTCGAAGATGGTCTGCCCGTGGCTCGGCGACTCGGCCAGGCGCACGTTCGTGCCGATCGTGGTCTGGAAGGTCTCTTCCGGGAAGTACCGTCGCAGCTCGCCGAGCACCTCGCGGGCGAGACGCAGGCGGGAGTCGTAGAGCGCGGCGAGCACTCCGGTGAGGTTCAGCTCCGGGTTGAGGCGCTGCTTGACCAGCTCGATCACCCCGAGGAGCTTCGACAGTCCTTGGAGCGCGAAGAACTCGGTCTGGGCGACGACCAGCACCTCGTTCGCGGCGCAGAGCCCGTTGATCGAGAGCAGGCCCAGGCTGGGCGGGCAGTCGAACAGCAGGAAGTCGAGCGCACGACCCTCCGCGGCCTCTTCGCGGAGCCACCGGTCCAGCGCGTCGCGGAGGAGCGTCTCGCGCCCGAAGGTGCTGGCCAGCTCGAGCTCGGCCCCCGACAGGTCGATGTGGGCGGGAAGGAGCTGCAGGCCCGGGGTGGACGTGGTCCGCACCGCCATGCCCACGGGCGTGCCCGAGCACAGGACGCCGTAGCTCGAGGGCTCCTCGGGCGTCGTCTCGACCCCGAGGTACATCGAGAGGTTCGCCTGCGGGTCGAGGTCGACCACCAGCACGCGCTGGCCGGCGCGGGCGAGGGCGGCGCCGAGGTTGGCGGCCGTGGTCGTCTTCCCCACGCCCCCCTTCTGGTTGATGATCGCGATCCGCCGCATGAGGCCCCAGTCTACTCGTCCCGCGAGGTGCCCGGGGGCGCGGCCGCGAGCATGGCCACGAGGGGGCAGTCGGCCGAGACCGGGCCCTCGGCGAGCAGGGGCTCGCCGTACTCCACGCCGATCGACTCGCCGTGGTAGCGGTTCTTGGTGATCACGCGCTGCTCGAGGTCCGCCCCGAACAGGAAGTGCTTCCCCGTGTCGCCGGGGTCCTGGGCCTCCAGCTGCGTGGCGTAGGCGCGAATGGCCTCCAGCTTGCGGTCGAAGACGCGGGTCACGTCCACCACGAGGCTGGGCGCGAAGGCCGTGTGGGACAGGAAGCGGTACAGGCGCGCGGGACGGTGCGCGGGCGGGCCTCCGTCCTGCTCGGCGAGGCGCCGCAGACCCGACAGGTACCAGGCCTCCTGGGCCAGGACGCCGGCCGCGCAGTGGTCGGGATGCGGGTCGTCGGTGTGGTGCGCGAGGACCACGCGCGGCGTGTGGAGCCGCAGGATCGCCGCGAGCCGCTCGCGTGCCTCGACGGTCGCCTCGACCCGCCCGTCGGGCAGCCCGAGGTTCCGCCGCAGGCGCAGCCCGAGGACCTTGGAGGCCGCCTCGGCCTCGGCCTGACGGTCCTCCCGGGTGCCGCGGGTGCCCATCTCACCCCGGGTCAGGTCGAGGACGCCGACCCGGTAGCCACCCTCCACCAGGCGCGCGATCGTGCCGCCCGCGCTGATCTCCGCGTCGTCGGGGTGGGCGGCGATGGCGAGGACGTCGAGAGGAGTGCGTTCTTCGGTCATGCGGTCCCTCCGGAGGGGTCGGGCTCGAGGAGCACGACGAGGTGCTCGGCGGACAGGCTGGGGAGCTCCTCGTGCAGGGACTCGACGAGAGCCTGCCCATGGGGCGCGAGGGCCTGGAGCAGGGTCCAGACGCGCTCCTGGGGGCGCTCGCGGGGCAGCAGCCCGTGCACGATGCGCTTGATCTGCTTCTCGCCCGTTCCGGACGCGTTCCGGTGCACCCGCTGCACCTTGGTGAGGAGCTTCCCGAGCTCCTTCGCGAGGATGTCCGCCGTCCGCTTCAGGCTCGCCTCGAGGGCCGGCTCGAGCTCGCGCAGGGCCGGCCTCAGGGCGAGGAGCTCCTCGCGGGCCCGATCGCGCTGGCTCTCCAGGGCCCCC
Source organism: Planctomycetota bacterium (assembly GCA_011524785.1). Classification (GTDB taxonomy): domain Bacteria; phylum Planctomycetota; class UBA1135; order UBA1135. The sequence continues at coordinate 2,191 of WTJQ01000330.1, forward strand.
AGCACCGCGGGCTCGTCCTCGTGCGCGGGCGCCCAGGACCCTTCGGCCGCGAGCACCTCACGCACCGTCGTACCGACGCGCTCCAGGGCGTGGGCGAGCTCCGGCTCCACGAGGGTCGCGCTGACCCGCGGGACGAAGGGCGTCCGCGGCAAGCCGAGGTGGTCCCGGAGTCGCGGCAGCTGCGCGTGGTAGGCCAGCTCGCCCCACCCGCCGATCGTCGCCGCGACCGGCAGCACCTTGTCCTGCACCAGCGGGCGGAGGAGCGCGCCCGCGGACCAGCCGGCGGGATCGTCGAGGGCCATCGCAGCCAGCTCGGCGGGGGTGGCCCCTCCGGGCTCGCCGTCCACCTGGAAGCCCTCGGGCGCGGGCCGCACCGCGGTGCGGCCGCGGGCGTCCACGCGGAACGCGAGGGCGGCGCGCGCGGGGTCGATGGGGCCCTCGTCGAGGTGCTCCACCGGGTTGGACCCCAGGACGTGCGCCAGGCCCCTGCCGAGGGCGGGCCGCACCCAGTCCGGCTCGAGGACCACGAGTCCGTGCGATCCGAGGAGCCTGGTCAGGGTCCGCGTCAGCGCCGTCGTCAGCGCCTCGCCCTCTCGTGGGAAGACGAGGTCCATGGCGTCGGCCGTGTGGGCGTGCTCCTCGAACGCCTGCGAGAGCGCGGCGCGCAGCACGCGTAGGTCGTGGACCTCATCGTGCAGCGGCAGCCGCGAGACGGGCTGCCGCCCGGCGCCCTCCCCCGCAGACAGCGCGAACTTCTGGAGGTCCTGGTTGCGGTTGTGGATCCAGGCGTGCGCCACCTCCCCCCAGTCGTGGTCGTCCCCGTGGTTCCAGAAGATCGGGACGACGGGCCTCCCCCAGCGCCCCGCGAGGTCGGCCGCGAGGCGGCATGCCTGCATGGCTTTCAGGAGCGTGAGGAGCGGGCCGCCGAGGAATCCCGCCTGCTGGCCCGTGACCACGCACGCGGTGCCCTCCTCCTCGAGGAGGTTCAGCGAGGTCTCCACCCGGGCCGCCGGGTCGTGTGGGGCGAGCCCGGCGCGCAGACCCGCCACCAGTTCCGCGCGCTCGAGGGTCGTCAGGTGCTCAGTGGGCTCGGGGACGTCGGCCAGGGTGCGGACGATCGGCAGACCTCCGACGCTCCCCTCCGACCACGCCGTGCGGGCCGTTGGGCCGAGCCCGAGGACGTCGGCAGGGAGGGCCTCGAGGCGGATCCTCACGCGCCTCCCCAGACCGCGCCCAGGTCGGCGCGCATGCGGTCGACCGCGCGGCTGGTGGCGGTTCGCCAGTCCTCGCCGTCCTCGCGGGGCGGGTAGAGGATGCCGCGCGAGCTGTTCACGAGCGCGCCGCGACCGCCCTCGAGGAAGCCGGCGGCGACCTCGGCCGCGCCGGCACCCTGAGCGCCGTACCCGGGCAGCAACAGCGGGGTCCGGGGCATGCGCTCCCGCAGGGCCGCGAGTTCATCGGGGTGGGTGGCCCCCACGACCGCACCCACCGACGAGAGGCCGCCGGAGCCGATCAGGCCCTCGCCCCACGTGACCACGGCGTCCGCGATCTGGTCGGTGAGGGTCGGCTCGCCCTTGGTCTGGAACTGCGAGCCGCCGGGGTTCGAGGTGCGCACGAGCACGTAGATGCCAGCCTTGGCGCGCTCGCAGGCGTCGAGGAAGGGCGTGATCGAGTCGTGGCCCAGGAGCGGGTTGACCGTGACCGCGTCGCAGAGGGTGTCGGGGTCGGTGCCCCGCGTTCCGGTGAGGAACGCCTCCGCGTAGGCAGCGGCCGTGCTCCCGATGTCCCCACGCTTCACGTCCCCCACCACGAGGAGGCCCGCGGCGCGCGCGTGCTTCACGACGCGCTCCCACTGGGCGACGCCGGACGCGCCGAGCACCTCGAAGAAGGCGGACTGGGGCTTCACGGCCGGCACGCGGTCCGCGACCACGTCCACCACGGCGCAGAGGAAGTCCCCCATGGCCTCGGCGCGCTCGGCCAGCGAGGAATCGGGCGCGTGGACCGCGGCGAAGTCCTCGGGGATGCGGTCGAGGAAGGGGTCGAGGCCCACGAGCGCGGGCGTGCCCTTGGCGGCGATGGCGTCGTGGAGGCGGTCGGAGTAGCTCATGGCGGCCGAGTCCCTCTGCGGCGGGCCGAACGGGCCTTGCCTTGGGGACGTGGAGCGCACCGATTCTAGATGGCCCTGGACCCGCTGGCCGGTGACTCCGGCAGGCGGAGGGTGCGAGGTCGGTTCGGTGCTGTGGGGCGGGCAAGGCCAGCAGTCCGTCGGGTGAGGGGGCGGAAGATCGTGCCTGAGGCCCTCGTGGGGGT
>WTJQ01000525.1 GCA_011524785.1 Planctomycetota bacterium
GCGCCGGCTCCGCGGACCACGCGGCCTGGCTGGCGCAGCTCCCCGATGAGCGCGGCTCCTGGCTGGAGCGTGGGCTCACCGAGCTCGATCCCCTGCCCGAGCCCCTCCGGTCCTGGGCGCGCCTCCTGCTCGAGTCGGTCGACGAGACCGGCCTCTTGACCCAGAGCGACCGTGAGCTCCTCGATGCGGGGGCCGCGCGAGGCCTGGGCGATGGGACGACCGTCCTCGGCGCAGCGCTCGCGTGCGTCCAGGCACTCGAGCCACGGGGGCTCGGTGCGCGCAGTGCCGAGGAGGCCCTGCTCCTCCAGCTCGACCCCGAGGAGCCCGACTACCAGCACCTCGCGGCCCTCGTGGAGGAGCACCTGCAGGCGTGCGCCGCGGGCCGGCGGCGGAGCGTGGCCGGTGCGCTCGGCATCTCCCTCGAGCACCTCGAGCGCCTCCTGCTGCGCTTGGCACGACTCCAACCCCAGCCCCTGGCAGCGGCTGCTCCAGCCGCCCCGGCCCTGCGCCCCGAGGTGGACGTCCGCCTGGGCAGCGACGGGCAGCCCGTGGTCGAGCTCGTCCGTGGGGTCCTGCCTGAGATCCACGTCGACCGGGACCTCGAGAGCCTCGCCCGTGACCGGGCGGCGGACCGGGCGACACGCTCATGGCTCCGTCCCCGCGTGGACGAGGCGAGGCGCGTCCTCGACGCCGTTCGCCAGCGGCAGGAGACCCTGCTGCTCGTCGCGGCCGCCGCCGTGCGCCACCAGCGAGGCTGGCTCGCCGGGGGCGAGGAGGGGCCGCGCACGCTCACCATGACCGCCCTCGCCGAGGAGCTCGGGCTCGCGACGAGCACGGTGTCGCGTGCCGTCGCTGGGAAGGCGCTGGACACCCCGCGCGGCGTCCTGACCCTCCGCTCCCTCTTCCGGGGCGAGGGGCCGGCCCCCGGGGTCGATCGGACCGATGCGCGGGCACGGGTGGGGGCCCTCGTGGCTGCCGAGGATCCCACCGCCCCGCTCTCCGACGACGCCATCGCCGAGCGTCTCGGGGGCGAGGGGTTGCGGCTCGCACGCCGCACCGTCGCCAAGTACCGCCGCGAACTCGGCCTCGGGAGCTCGTTCGAGCGGCGGGACCTCGCGGGCGCCCCGCGGGCTGGTCGCGATCGGTTCCTGGTCGCCATGCCCTGAGCCCCAAGGCCTGTGCCCTGAGCGCGGGCCGGGGATCGGCTCGACGGGCGGCAGCGGGCCCGGTAGGGTCCCGCGCATGCGGACGGTGCGCTTCGAGGTCGCCTACGACGGGACGCGGTTCCACGGGTGGCAGCGCCAGGATGGGTTCGACAGCGTGCAGCAGTCCCTCGAGGAGGGCCTGGCGGCACTGCTGGACGACGTGGTCGTCGTGCACGGGGCAGGACGCACGGACACGGGCGTGCACGGGCTCCGGCAGGTGGCCCACGCCCAGGTCGCCACGCGCCTCGACGACGACCGCCTCCGCCACGCGCTCAACGCCCACCTCGTGGAAGGGGTCGTGGTGAACCGGCTCGAGTCCTGCCGCCCGGACTTCCACGCGCGCTTCGACGCGCGTGGGAAGCGCTATCTGTATCGCGTTCAGACGGCGCGCTTCCGGCCGCCCATCGGGCCGGGGTACGCGCACTTCGTCCGTGACCCGCTCGACCTCCAGGCGATGCGCATGGCCGCGGCCGCCCTGGTGGGGACGCACGACTTCCAGGCCTTCGGGAACACCGGCTCGCCCCGGCACTCGACGGTCCGCACCGTCCACGGCGTTCGCGTGCTGGCTCGTCGTGGGGGCCTCGGACTCGTCGTCCAGGGCAACGGCTTCCTCTACAACATGGTCCGCAACATCGCCGGCACCCTGCTGGACGTGGGGCGCGGGCGGCTGGAGCCCGGGGCCGTCGCGCGCGCGCTCGCGAGCGGGCAGCGCACGGATGCGGGGCCGACCGCGCCGGCCGAGGGGCTCTACCTCCTCCGCGTGCTGTACGACGAGCCCCTGTTCCCCGGGCGGGACGCGGGGCCGCGCGGGGCTGCGGGGGCCTTCCCGATCTGAGTCGGGGGCGCGCGGGACGACCGGAACGAGCCCCTGGGGGTCCCAGGAGTGGGCAGCGGAGGCCTACGCACCTCGGCGGACTTGATGTCCACGGGGCACGCGTCGATGTTCGAAGGGTCCGGTCGCCCCGCCTCGGGGACCCGCGCGGGTCCCGCGGTGCGACGCCCTCCAGCCAGGAGTCCGCCCTTGAAGACGACCGTCGCGATCCCGCACCACGACCTCCCCTCCGACCACAGGGACCTCGCCCAGGAGCGAGTGCAGCAGCTCGAGCGCATCGGCGATGAGCTCCACGGGCTGCACGTCGTGCTCGAGCTCGACCACCTCAACCACCACGTCGAGATCGTGGCCAACATCGACCACGGCCAGACCCTGGTCTCGGAGGGACGCGAGGAGTCCTTCCACGCGGCCCTCGACGCCGCCTGCGCCCGGATGGAGACCCAGCTCCGGCGCCACCACGAGCGGCTCGTCGACCGCCGCCACGGCAAGGGCTGACGGCCCAGCCCCTGCGACTCCGGCTCCCGATCGTGTATCGTGCGGTCCCGAAGGGGATCACATGAGCTGGTGGAAGAACTTCAAGGCGAGCGCGTGTCACCACAAGCTCGCGAGTGCCAACAAGGACCAGGCCCTCGAGGCCGTCGTCGACCTGCTGGTGAAGGCGAAGGCCCTCGAGAGCGGGAGCTCCGACGCGGCCCTCAAGGCCCTGGTCGCCCGTGAGGAGTTGGCCTCCACCGGGATCGGGATGGGGGTCGCCATCCCGCACGTCAAGCTCGCGGGCCTCGACAGCGTCGTCTGCTCCCTGGTCGTGCTCGAGCAGTCCGTGGAGTGGATGGCGGTGGACGGCGCCCCGGTCGACATCGTGTTCACGATCCTGCGCCCGGAGGATCGCACGGACGATCACGATCCCGAGGAGCACCTCGAGATGATGCGCTGGATCGCGGGGCTCGCCCGCGAGGCCGACTTCTGCTCGTTCGCCCGCCAGGCGACCAAGAAGTCCGCGCTCGTCGACCTGCTCAAGGAGCACGCGCCCTCCTGAGGGGCGCGGCCCGGCCCTTCCAACGATGGAGCCCTCCTTGGCGCACACCCGGTCCGTCGAGATCACGAACGAGGCTGGCCTCCACGCCCGCCCGTGCCACGCCCTCGTCAGCGCGGCGCTCGCCTTCGAGAGCGGTCTCCGGGTGAGACACGGGAGCCGTGAGGTGAATGGGAAGTCCATCCTCGAGCTCATGACCCTGGGGGCCGCCCAGGGGGCCGTCCTCGAGCTCTCCGCCGACGGTCCCGACGCGGAGGACCTGCTGGTCCGCGTCGTGGGACTGGTCGAGTCGGGATTCGACGAGGGCGCCTAAACCCAGCCCGCGCTGGAGGTCGAGAACCCCCCCGGAGGCGGTCCGTCTGGCCGCCCCAGGAGCCGTGGCTCCCCGGAGCGGGTTTGTTCAAGAGATCCAAGACAGTCGTAGGCCTGGACGTGGGGAGCGCCGCCGTGAAGGCGGTCGAGCTCACCCTCGAGGGGTCCGAGCCGGTCCTGACCGGCTTCGGGAGCGCATCGATCACCGCCGAGGGAGGGGCCCCGGAAGCGGTCGCCCAGGCCCTCGCCGGCCTGAAGGGGCGCGCGCGGAGGTGCGTCGCCGGCGTGGGGGGGCAGTCGACCGTCGTGCGCTACGTGTCGATGCTGCCCATGAGCCCGGAGGAGCTCCAGCAGGCCGTTCGCTTCGAGGCGGACAAGTTCCTGCCGTTCGAGCTCGACGAGGTCGTGCTCGACTGTGAGCAGCTCGAGGGCCCCGCCATCGACGCCACCGACGGGACCAAGGTCCCCGTCCTCGTGGCGGCGTGTCGGCGCCAGCTCATCGAGGAGCGGGTCCAGACCGTCGAGGCGGCCGGGCTCGCGCCCATCGCGATCGACCTCGACCTCTTCGCGCTCGCGAACGCATGGGAGCTCTGCGGTCTGCCCGAGGAGGAGCTCCCGGAGGTCGACCCCGCCTCGATCCCGCCGGCGGTGGCCCTCGTCGACGTGGGCGCGACGCGCACCTCGATCAACGTGCTGCGGGCGGGGCGGACCTGCTTCAGCCGTGAGATCGCCCTGGGCGGGGACGACATGACCCAGGCGGTCGCGCGCCGGCTCGGGATCGAGCCGCACGAGGCCGAGATCGTCAAGTGCGACGGCGAGCTGCACGAGGCGGAGGTCGCGAGCAGCATCGCGCCGGTCCTCGAGGACCTGGCCAGCGAGCTCGCCCTCTCCATCGACTACGTGGAGCACCACGAGGGCGTCGAGGTCCGCGAGCTGCTCCTGTCCGGCGGCGGCTCCCTGGCAGCCGGCACCTCCGCTGCGATCGAGCAGGCCACTGGCCGGCCGACCCGCGGCTGGAACCCCCTGGAGGGACTGCGGGTCGAGGCCGAGGGCCTGGACCTGGACGCGCTGGAGCTCGAGGCCCCTTCGCTCGTCGTCGCCGTTGGCCTCGCCTCGAG
>WTJQ01000370.1 GCA_011524785.1 Planctomycetota bacterium
CGGCTCGGCCGCGTCCTGGACGAGCGGGACCGGTTCGGACGCCGGGGAGGGCTCCGGGATCACGGCCGGGGCCTGCAGAGGGGTCAGGAGGAGCAGCCCGGAAGGCAGCAGTGCAAAAAGCATGACCGCATCCTGAGGCCCTCCCGGACGGCCCGCAACCGTCCCGGCGGCGGGACGGCAGCGAGACAGGCGAGGGGCGGCGACCCCGCGTGGGATTTCCTGGGGGATTCCCTCAAACCCGTCTCCGGACCGCCGACAACCCTCCCTGGAACGCCCCCGAGGGCCGTCCGCAGGACCGGAGCGAAGAATCTTCCCGGATCCGGCCGCGGGCGCTTGAGGTGGGCCGCCCCGCCTGCCGATCTACCCCCTGAGGCCCGCTCCAGCGGGACCCCGCCATGGACATCCGCCCCAACCACCAACGCTCCGACGCGCGCGAGACCGCGCGGGAGCGCATCGAGGACCACGCCGAGGGCCTGGCGCGCAGCCGCGCCGCCACTCGCGCGGCTGCCGAGCGCATCGCGCAGGCCCGCCGCGACGCGGCCGAGGCCTCGAGCGCCAGCCGCTCCTCCCGCGACCAGATCGACCTCTCCCCCACCGCCCGCCTCCTCGGCGCGGCTGGCGAGGAGGACCGCTCCGCCCTCGTGGCCGAGCTCAAGGCCGCCTACGAGAACGGCAGCCTCAACACCCCCGAGCGCATCCGCGAGGCCGCGGAGCGCCTGCTCGGCGGCTGACGCCGCTCGGGACTCCCGGGACCAACGACGCGGCCGCGCTCCTCGAGGGGAGCGCGGCCGCGTGCATTGGGCGCGAGGGCTCGGGCTACTGGAACATGACGAAGTAGCCGTCGGTCATGTTCGTCGTGTGCAGCGGGTTCTGGTCGCGGTACCAGGCCTGGAAGTACCAGGTCTGCCCCGGGCCGGGCAGGCCCCAGCCGGGCACCGTGACCTGCGTCATGTCGAAGGGCACCTGGAAGGAGCCGGAGCCGCCCGAGCTCATGACGTGGGTGCTCATCATGGCCAGGGGCGGCGTGATGCAGAGGGTGCCCTGCCCGCCGCCGACGCCCGGCGTGTTGCCCTGGGAGAGGCCCGCCAGGCACATCCCGAAGACGTTCGTGGGGAGGCCGGAGACCTCCAGGGTCATGAAGTTGTCCACCACGTTCGCGCTGCCGGTGGCGACGATCGTCGCGGGCGCGCCCGTCGAGTTGGCCGCTGCCGGGCCGCAGTAGGAGGCGCCGACGCTGCCCGCCCCGTGGAAGGCGTTGGCGTGGGTCTCGATCTCGCTCCCGGGCAGCGCGGTGTCGTAGACCGCCACTCCGTGGATCGTCCCGGTCAACAGGTCCACGTGGTTGCCGTTGACCACGTCGAACCACTGGCCGAGCCCGACCAGCCCGCTCAGGTGCGGCGCGTAGGGGAAGACGTGGACCGAGACGCCGTCCTCGAACAGCTCGGTCTGGTTGGCCGCGTGGTCCACGACGAAGGCCAGCACCACGTCCGAGCCGAAGGTGGCGAAGGAGCCCGAGTAGTCGGCCACGCCGCCGAGCGTGAGCCCGTAGCGCCCGGTGTCCGGCCACTGCTCGAACTTGATGGCGCAGTTGTCGGCGACCCCGGAGTTGCGGATCCCCATGAGCGCGCTGCTCTGGCCCGCGTCGGTGCCGTTGACGACGAACTCGTAGGTGGCCTGGCCCGTCCCGTTGATCACCCCGATGTCCGCGCTGTCGGGCTGGGTGATGCTGAGCATCGAGAACGCGGCCGGTGTGCCGGTCCCCACCTGGGTGACCCAGGAGTTGAGGTCGGCGTGAGCAGCGGGAGCGAGAGCGACGAGGGCGAGGCCCCAGGTCAGGGAAGCACAGGGCAGCGAGGAGCGTGTGAGCATGGCCTTGGGGAGGACGCAGGGGTCCTGCTCCAAGGCTAGGTCACTCGAAACGAGTCGGCCACATCCAGGGACCGGGCTGCCCGATCTCCACACCGACAGCTTGGGTCGAGAGCGCCTCCCATGCGCTCGCGCCCGGATCGCAATCCCGGTGCGGGACCCGGGTCCCCTCGAGGGGCCTCAGGGCAGCGTGCGCGCCAGCTCGCGGGCGGCCAGCTGGGCGAAGCGGCGGGGCGAGAGGAGCAGGGCCTCCCACGTGCTGTCGGTGACGTCCCCGACCGAGCGCTCGGCCCAGTCCTGGACGCTCGCGCGGGTCCGCTCCTCGGAGGCATCGAGGTGCACGCTCGAGGACCAGATCGTCTGGCCGGTCGCGGAGGCCACCAGGTCGACGCTCATCCCCAGCTGCTGGGGCGGGTGCGCCTGGCGGGCGGTCACGGTGCCGGCGAGCAGCGCGTCGAGGCGGTGACGGCGCGCCAGCTCGAGGATGGTGCGCGGCTGGTACCAGCCGCGGCTCCAGGCCCGCATGGGCTCGAGGCCCACGAGGTCTTCCACGCCGATCAGCACGACCTCGAAGCCGCCCCGCGCCGTGAACTCGGTGTGCAGGGCCGCCTGCAGGTCGTCGTTGTTGACCTCGCCGTACTCGCCGCCGAGCACGGGCAGGACTCCCACGCGCCGCAGGCGGTAGGTGTCGAAGTCGCTCACCACGCGCGGCTGGGCGAGGGGTGCCTCGTCCACGGTCGCGCTGGTCACCACGCAGGAGCACAGCCCCAGCGCGGCGGCCGCGAGGGCGAGCGGGCGGAGGCTCACTGGCCCCACTCCTTCGTGGAGGTGCTGCTCGCGCCGGCGGTCGCAGGCGTCACGCCGTGGGCGGCGATCTCGGCCTCGTACCAGCGCTTCTCGGCCTCGAGGCGGTGGATCTCCGCGGTCACGAGGCGATCGGCCATCTCGGTCACGCGCGCGCGTGCCTGGTCGAGCTCCTGCTGCTGGGCGGCGTGGTCCGCGCTGAGGGTCGCGAACTGCTGCTCGAGGTGGGCGATGCGGGCCCAGGCCTCGTCGAGCTCGGCGTGCGCGCCGTCCAGCTCGAGCTGCAGGTGCTCACGATCGTCGAGCACCTCCTGGTACCGATCGAGGAGCATGAAGCGCGAGCTGGGCTCCTCGGACAGGCCGCGGTCGGGCGCGCCCCAGGGGCTGCCGGCCGGGGCACCCTCCCAGGCGCCGCCGGTCCCGACGGGGCTGCCGTCGCGGGCGTACATGGGGGCCTCCTCCGAGCCACCCCAGGCGTTCCAGCCGCTGCCAGCGTCCGCAGCGGGCGTCTCGGCGCTCTGGACGCCCTCGCCGAACGGATCCTGAGCGACCGACTGGACGCCCTCCGTCACGGCGCAAGCGGACAGGACGGCCGCGAGCGCGGCCACGGTGCAGGTCTGGGGGAGCTTCATGAGGCAGGGTCTCCTTCGTAGTCGAGTTCGATGGTCAGCTCCTCACCACAGGAGCAGCGCACCTGGAGGGCGCGCGTGGTGCCGCCGAGCTGCACCAGCTCGACGCTGGGCTCGCAGGACTCGGAGGCCTGAGGGTTCACGGCGGGGCCAGCGGTCGTCCGGCGACGGGACGCCGGCGCGCCGAGGTCCTGGAGCGCAGGAGCGCCGAGACTCGTGCCCGCGCCCTTGAGGATGCGGGTCGCTCGGGCAGCGGTCTGCGCGGGCTGGATGGAGGCGGGGTTCATCGGGGGTCCTCCTGCCCGGTGCGGGCGACGAGGGCACGGTTCAGGCGGTACAGCGCCCGCGTGTGGATCTGGCTGACGCGCGACTCGGTCACGCCGAGGACCGTGGCGATCTCACGCCCCATCAGCTCCTCCGCGTAGTGGAGCGTGATGACGGTCTTCTCCTGCTCGGAGAGGTTCATGATCTCCTCGGTGACGAGCGAGCAGAGCTCCTGCCACTCGAGGCTGCCGACGGGATCGCTCGAGCGCGGGTCGGTCAGGAGCGCGCCGAGGCCACCCTCCTCCCCTTCGTCCAGCGAGGTCCCCTGGGCGAACGCCGCGTCGCACAGGGCCTCGTCCAGCTCGTCGAGGGAGATCCCGGCCGCGGCCGCGATCTCCTCGGGGGTCGGCGGGACCCCCTGCTCGTGCGCGAGTTGCTGCACGAGCTTGTCCAGTTCCCGCACGCGCTCGCGGCGGCCACGAGGCAGCACGTCGAGGCGACGGAGCTCGTCGAGGATCGCGCCCCGGATCCGCGTGTAGGCGAAGGTCGAGAAGGCGACGCCGCGCTCCTCGTCCCAGGCGTCGGCGGCGGCCACCAGGCCGATCATGCCCACGCCGCACAGGTCGTCCCGGTCCAGCCCAGGCGCATCGAACCCCAGCCGGCCCACCAGGTGCTTCACCAGGGGGACGTGCTCGAGGATCAGCTGCTCGCGCGCTGCGGCGCTGCTGGTGCTGGCATCGGGCATGGGGACGGGGCGGGGTCAGGAGAGGCTCAGGCCTCGGGAGTGGCGGAGGGCGCGGCCGGGCTCATGGAGTCGGCTGCGGGATCGGCGGTCGTGCGGGTCTTGGTCAGGGCCCAGGCGGCCGCGCGCCCGACCCCCCACACGGCGAGCCAGGAGAGGCCGCCGCGGAGGCATGCGGTGCGGACG
>WTJQ01000502.1 GCA_011524785.1 Planctomycetota bacterium
GGAGGACGGCTGTGGTGGCGGAGGGGCGGTTCATGATCAGCGTCGGAGGCGGCCCCGTCGGTTCGAGAGGGCCTCCACTCGCACGAGACCAGGCCCGCGCTCAGCACCCTCCAGTTCGCGGGCGCCGGGCTCCCGGATGCCGCGCCCGACTCCGCGGAGGCACTCGTCGGGGTGCGGCGTCATGGTGCGGCAGGGACTCAGGAGCGGGATCGGAGGGCCACGGCGAACGCCGAGGGCCGGTCTCGAGGGCGCGAGAGCCCTGAGCCAGCCTAGCCAGAATCGGCCTCACCGCGCCCCCTCCCGCCTCGCAGGGGCCTCCTGGAAGCATCTCGGTTCGGGGAACTGCCCGTTCAGCGGGTCCCCAGGGAGGCTCGGCGCGTCTAGAATCGGGGCGCGAGCGCGGCTCGCACACGTCCGCCTCCGGCGAGTCCCCACCGGCAGCCGAAGGAACCTCGCTCCGGGGCGTCCCGGAGCCTCCAACCCTCACGATCCAACCGAACACCATGAAGACCCTGCTTCCCGGCTTCGCCCTGGCCGCCCTCCTGATGGGCGCCTGCGCCAACACCGAGACCCAGCCCGGCGCCGCTCCGGCCGCCAACTCCGCCGAGGGCCAGTGCTGCTCCGAGAAGGCCGCTGCTCCGGCTGCGACCACCAGCGACTGCGAGTCGGCCTGTGAGTCCGAGAAGGCCGCGCCGGCCGCGACCGCCACGAAGGGCGACTGCGGTGGCTGCGACGAGGCCAAGGCCGCCGCCGCCAGCACCACCAAGAAGGGCTGCTGCATGGAGCAGGGCGCCAAGGCGACCCAGGCCGCCAACGAGTCCGACTGCTCGAGCAGCTGCGACAGCACCAAGGCCGCCCCGGCTGCCGCGACCTCCGACTGCGAGTCCGCCTGCGACGGTGCCAAGGCCACGCAGGCTGCTTCCAAGGCTTCCTGCGAGACCAGCTGCGACGCGACCAAGGCCGCTCCGGCCGCGACCTCGAGCGACTGCCAGTCCGCCTGTGACGGTGCCAAGGCCGCTCCCGCCGCCTCCACCGACGAGTGCCCCGCCATGCAGTGCGAGGGCGCCAAGGTCGAGTGCGACGGCGCCAAGGCGAACCCCGCCGCTGCGCCCGCGACCAAGGGCGAGTGCCCCGCCTCTGTCTGTGAGGGCATGAAGGAGTGCAGCGTGGCGAAGGCCTACCCGGGCGCGGCCAAGAGCGACTGCGAGTCGGCCTGCGAGTCCACCAAGGCCGAGTGCTCCGGCGCCAAGGCGACCCCCGCCGCGACCAAGAGCGACTGCCAGTCCGCCTGTGAGGGTGCGAAGCTGGAGTGCTCGAGCGTCCAGGGCTGAGCCCCAACCGCCCACCAGAGTTCGGTCGCTCCAGAGCGCCCGGCCTCGGCTCCCGCGCGGGGCCGCTCCTTCGGGGGCGGCCCCGCGCTGCGTGGGTGGGACCTCCGCAGCTACCATGCGCCCGTGACTCGTCCGGCGTCCTTCTCCCCAGGCTCGCTCGCTGAGCACGCCCTCCTCGACAGTGGGGACGGGCGCAAGCTGGAGCGCTTCGGGTCCGTCGTGCTCGACCGGCCCGATCCCCAGGCCCTCTGGGCACGCCGGGTACCGTCGCTCTGGGACGGTGCGGACCTGCGTTTCGAGCGCGAGTCGGATCGCGGTGGGCGCTGGGTGCCCCGTCAGCGCCCGCCCGAGGAGTGGGAGATGGCCGTGGGGGCGGCGCGGCTCCTGATCCGCCCCACGCCCTTCAAGCACGTGGGCCTCTTCCCCGAGCAGGCCTCGAACTGGAGCCTGCTCACGGAGCACGCCGAGCCAGGAGCCACGCTCCTCAATCTCTTCGGCTACACCGGCGCCGCCAGCGTGCTCGCCGTGGCGGCCGGCTGGAGCGTCACGCACGTCGACGCCTCCAAGCAGTCGCTCGACTGGGCCACCGAGAACCTGCGACGGTCCGGTCTCGGGACCGATGCGATGCGGGTCCTCTGCGAGGATGCCCTGCGATTCGCCCAGCGCGAGGTCCGACGCGGGCGCTCGTACGACGCCGTGTTCCTGGATCCGCCGCACTACGGCCGGGGGCCGCGAGGGGAGGTCTGGCGGCTCGAAGAGGGCCTGCCGGCCCTCGTCGATGCAGCGGTCCAACTCCTGCGCCCTGGCGGAGTCCTCGTCCTCTCGACCTATGCGGTCGGTCACTCGCCCCTGACCCTCCTGGGGCTTCTGGAGGCCCACGCCGTCGCCGGGGACCGGGTCGAGGCTGGGGAGCTCGCCCTGCCGGAGCAGGAGCTGGACGGGCATCGGGCACGCCTGCTCCCCGCAGGCTTCTGTGCGCGCCTGCACCGAGCGGAGGGTGCGTGAGCCATCCGCGCGTCCTGTGGTGCGACAACCACGTGCTGGCGCTCGCCAAGCCTGCAGGCATGCCCTCCGTCCCGGACGCGTCGGAGGACCTGAGCGCCCTCGACTGGGGCCGGGAGTGGGTCCGGCGTGAGTACGCCAAGCCGGGCGAGGTCTTCCTCGGCGTCGTGCATCGGCTCGACCGACCCGTGTCGGGGGTCCTCACCTTCGGACGCACCAGCAAGGGGGCGGCCAGGCTGACGGCCGCCCTCGTCGAGCGGAGGGCTGCGAAGACCTACCTCGGGGTCGTCGAGGGGGATCCCGGCGAGGGGGGCGAGCTGCAGCAGCACCTGCTGAAGGACCGTGGAGCCAACCGGGTCGCGGTCGTGCCTCCAGGGCGCGAGGGCTCGAAGGAGGCGCGGACGCGCTGGCGGCGCCTCGACGTGCGTGGTGGCCGTGCCCTCCTCCAGCTCGAGCCCCTCACCGGGAGGTCCCACCAGCTGCGCGTGGCCTGCGCCTCCCTGGGGACGCCGCTCCTGGGCGATCTCAAGTACGGCGCCGCGGCCCCGCTCGAGGACCGCAGCATCGCGCTCCACGCGGCGCGGCTGCGCGTTCCGCATCCGACTCGACCAGGCCCGCTGGAGGTGGAGGCCGCTCTTCCGGCCGGGCACTGGTGGTGGCACACGCCGGAGGTCCCGGCCGCCGATGCGGCGAGCTGCGAGGGGGACGCCCCTTGAGCGCGGTGGGGAGGAGACTCCTGGGTGCAGGCCTGGCCCTGGGGCTCGCGGTCCTGCTTGGCGGCGGGCTGGGAGGGCTAGCGGCTGCCCTGGACTTCAATGGCGCCTCGCTCGAGGACTGGCTCGGGCCGTTCCGTGAGCAGGGCCGCGCCCTCGTCGAGGGACGCGCCGAGCTCGTCGAGGGCTTCGTCTACCCGCCCTCGGCCGCCGTGCTGCTCGCACCCCTGGGGGCGCTCGGACCGGCCGCCGCCGAGGCCCTGGGCTGGTTCGTGCAGCTCCTCTGCGTGGGCATCTTGGCCGCCCTCAGCCCTCGCCTGGCGGGCGCGCGCTGGAGCGGCAGCCTCGACCTGGCCTTCGGTCTGGCCGTCGGCCTGTGTGTCCCCGTGCTGCACTCGGTGCACTGGGGGCAGCTCGGCGCCCCGCTCGCCGTCCTCGTGCTGCTGTGGCTGCTCGCCGGGCGGAGCGAGGGAGGCTCGGACGAGCAGGCTGGCCGGGTCCGCGAGGCTCGAACGCGCAGCACCTGGGCCGGGGACGTGGCCCTGTCCCTGGCAGTCGGCCTCAAGGTCTACCCGCTCCTCGTCGCACTCCCCCGATGGGCGGTGCATCGACCCAGCAGGAGAGCACTGCTGCTGCTGCTCGCCGTGGTCGTCGCCCTGCCGTGGCTGGTGATGGGTGCGGACGCCCCTGCGTTCGCCGGAGCCGTGGCCGAGCGCGTCCGCGAGCTGTCCTCCGAGGGCGGAGGCTGGTGGGGCTCCGCGAACCGCCAGAGCGTCGCCGCCGTGATCGGTCGCGCCGTGGGGGCGCCTGGGCCGCCCGCGTTCCTCGGCGCTGTGACCCTGGTCGCCTTCGTGGCTCTCGCGGTGGTGACCGCGCGTCTGGCACGTGACCCGCGGCCGAGAGCGCTCGAGACCTCTGGCCTGCTCCTGCTCACCGGGCTCGTCCTGCTGCCCGGACCCTGCTGGCCGCACCACCTCGCCACGCTCCCGCTGCTCTGGGCCGTGGCGCTCGGCGGCGCGGTGCGCGCTCGTCCGTGGGTCCTTGCCTCCATCATCACGGCCAGCCTGCCGCTCCACCTCGCCCTGGGAGGATGGGAGGTGGCCTACACGAGCGCGCTCCCGCTCGTGGCAACGCTGCTCGCAGTGGTCGGGGCCGTCGCGGGCCTGCCATCGCGGGCGGATGCGACTGCAGTCGCCGCTTGAGGCCAGCTCTCTCGCCGCCTCCGTCCGGGCCGATGCGTGCGGCGCGCATGCAGCGAACCGGAAGCGACAGGTGCAGAAGCTCGGTGACCCGAGGGCGCGGCCAGACCACCGGGTCGGGAAGTGCCGTCCTGACCGTGCAGCGAGTGCCATGGGCGTAGGGGCGTGACGTACGGCCAGTCGGGAGACGCGCTGGGAGCCCGTACCGATCAGCAGCA
>WTJQ01000347.1 GCA_011524785.1 Planctomycetota bacterium
CGCCGCTGAGGCGGCGCCGGAGCGAGCCGCGGCGCTCGTCGCTGCTCGATCCCTCAGCCGTCGCTCGAGGCAGGGCCACTCGACGCCCCGCCGCCCTCGACCAGCGTCCCCTGCAGCACCTCGGCCCAGGCGACGGCACGGCGATTGAGAGGCGCGCTCACCTGCTCCAGGACCACCTGGCCCCCGCGACGGGACGCCACGCGCCATCGGACCTCTGGCCCCCGAGGTCGGAGGGGCGTCCGCCAAGGGTCGAGGACCAGTGCCTCGTAGGTGGCGCCGGCGTCGGGCAGGGGGAGCGGGGTGCGCGTCCCCGTCACGACCCCCCAGGCCCCGAGGGCGAGGGCAGTGCCGAGGAGCGTGGCCGTGCGGAGCATGGGCGCATGGTCGACCGTGGGCGCCGCCGGATCAAGCGAGCCGAGTCGCGGTCCCCGCTCGTCCCGATCCGCCGGGCGCCGCGGCGTCGCGGCACGCCCGGGCTACACTCATCGCATGCCCCACCCGCTCCTCCTGGCGCTGGCTCTCGCGCCCGCGTCGGCGGACGACGCCCTCGCTCGGGACGCTCGCGCGGTCCTGAGCGAGCACTGCTTCGCCTGCCACGGGCCCGACGCCTCGGCGCGCGAGGCGGGCCTGCGGCTCGACGGGGAGCGGGGCGTGCGCGAGGTGACCGACGGCGACGAGCCCGAGCTGCTGGCGCGCATCACCTCCGCTGATCCCGACGTGGTCATGCCGCCTCCTGGCGGCGGCCGTGATGCCCTGCAGGAGTCCGAGGTCGCCCTGCTCCGCGAGTGGCTCGAGGCTGGCGCTCCGGTCGCCGAGCACTGGTCCCTGGCCCCGCTGGCGCGCGTGCAGGAGCCCGCGCCCGGGGAGTGGGGCTGGAGCGCACTGGATGGACTGGTCCTCCAGGGGCTGGAGAGCGCGGGGCTGGAGCCGGCCCCGGACGCGGA
This sequence comes from Planctomycetota bacterium, assembly GCA_011524785.1. Classification (GTDB taxonomy): domain Bacteria; phylum Planctomycetota; class UBA1135; order UBA1135. The sequence continues at coordinate 945 of WTJQ01000347.1, forward strand.
CCCGCGCACGCTGGCGCGTCGGCTCGCCTTCGACCTGACGGGGCTCCCGCCCGATCCGGATCGAGTGGCGGAGCTGGCCGCCGATCCGACCGCGGCGGCGTTCACGGTCTACGTGGAGGAGCTCCTCAGCAGCGCCCATCACGCCGAGCGGCTCGCGGTCTGGTGGCTGGACCTCGTGCGCTACGGGGACAGCTCCGGCTACCACTCCGACCGCCCCGTCCCGCTGTGGCCCTATCGGGACTGGGTCCTCGAGGCCCTGGGCTCGAACCTCGCGTTCGACGAGTTCACCCGCGCCCAGGTGGCCGGTGACCTGCTGCCCGAGCTGGGGGACGACGGGGACCTGGCAGCCGTCTACCACCGCCTGTGCAAGGTCACCGACGAGGGCGGGGCCCAGGCGGGCGAGTACCTCGTCAAGTACGCCGCCGATCGCGTGCGCACCCTGGGCACCGCGTGGCTGGGCCTGACCGTCGGGTGCGCGCAGTGCCACGATCACAAGTACGACCCGCTGTCCCAGCGGGAGTTCTACGAGCTGGCCGCCTTCTTCGCCGACATCGAGCAGGTCGGCGTCTACGAGCTGCGGGACTACCGCGGCTTCCAGCCGCTCGGCAAGGTCCAGCGCGAGGACGGCAAGGAGGTCACCTTCGCCGCCACGGTGAGCACCGACCCGATGGAGACGCGCGTCCTCGCGCGGGGGGACTGGCTCGCTGAGGGCGGCGAGGTCGTGCAGCCGAACACGCCTGCGCTCCTGCCTCCCCTGCGGGTGGAGGGGCGTCGCGCGACGCGAGCGGACTTGGCCGAGTGGCTCGTGCGGCCGGACCACCCCCTCGTGCCGCGCGTCGTCGCCGCCCGGGTGTGGGAGCTCCTGATGGGCCAGCCCCTGGTCCCCGTTGCCGACGACCTGGGGGCCCAGGGGGGACGACCCCACGATGCGCGCCTGCTGGATTGGCTGGCCGGCCGCTTCGTCGCCTCCGGCTTCGACCTCCGCGACCTGGTCCGCACGATCGTGACCAGCCGTGCCTACGCCCAGAGCGCGCGTCCGCGGCCCGAGCTCGACGCCCTGCCGCCCGAGCGTCGTCCCTTCGGCCGCGCGGTCCCGCGCCGGCTCGAGGCCGAGTTCGTGCGCGACGTCCTGCTCGCCACGAGCGGCCTGCTCGATGATCGGGTGGGCGGGCCGAGCGTGTTCCCGTACCAGCCCGAGGGCTACTGGCAGCACCTGAACTTCCCGCGCCGTCGCTGGAAGCAGAGCGAGGGGGGGGACCTGTACCGGCGAGGGCTCTACACCCACTGGCAGCGGACCTTCGTCCATCCCTTCCTGCTGGCCTTCGATGCGCCCACGAGGGAGGAGAGCGTCGCGCGACGGGCTCGCTCGAACGGCCCGCTGGCCGCGCTCGCCCTCCTGGATGGGCCCACGGCCCTCGACGCGGCCCGTGCCCTGGCGCGGCGCGCCCGCGAGCGCGATCCGGAGCGCCCGCTCGAGGCCATGGTCGAGCTGGTCCTGCAGCGCCCAGCCGCACCTGCCGAGCTCGAGGTCCTGGCGCAGCTGGCCGGTTCGGCGGATGCCGGTGAGGATCCGCACGTGGCGGCTGCCAGGGCCCTGCTGAACACCTCGGAGGCGATCACCCGGCCATGAGCGGGGCGGCTCTCTCCAGGCGCGCCTTCCTCGGGGGGGCGGGGCTCGGCCTCGGGCGCGTTGCGCTGGCGGACACCGCTTCTGGCGGCCTGCCCCTGCACCACGCGCCGCGGGCCAAGCGCGTGGTCTTCCTCTGCATGGCAGGGGGGCCGAGCCAGCTGGAGTCCTTCGACGAGAAGCCCACCCTCGCGCGCTTCGACGGCACGGTCCCGCCCGCCGAGCTCATCGCCGGCCAGCCCATCGCCCAGCTGCAGAACCAGGCGCTCAAGCTCTGGCGGCCGCAGTTCGAGTTCCTCACGCACCCCCGCACGGGCCAACGCGTGGCGGAGGTCTTCCCGCACCTCGCGCGCGTTGCCGACCGCCTGGCGATCGTGCGGTCCCTGGAGACCGACCAGATCAACCACGACCCGGCCCACACCGTGATGAACACCGGCACGTCCATCTCCGGGCGGCCGTCGATGGGCTCCTGGGTCCAGTACGGGCTCGGGTCCGAGAGTCGCGACCTGCCGGGGTTCGTGGTGCTGACCTCACGCGGCGGCCGCGATCCGCAGCCGCTCTCCACGCGCCAGTGGGGCGCCGGGTTCCTGCCCGGCCACCTCCAGGGAGTCGAGCTGCGCTCCCAGGGGGCGCTCGTGCCGTACGCCGACCTGCCCGAGGGCGTGGGGACCGAGGCGCAGGGGCGCGTGGTGGCGGCGCGCAATGCGCTCGACTCGCTCTCCCCCCTGTCCGCTGACCCGGACGTCCAGGCGCGGATCCAGCAGTACGAGCTGGCCTTCCGCATGCAGCAGGCCGTGCCGGAGCTGACGGACCTGTCGCGCGAGGACGACGCCACCCTTGGGCTGTACGGGCTGGCCCCGGAGGTCCGCGGCGGGGGGGACGGGTCCTTCGCCTACAACTGCCTGCTCGCGCGCCGGCTCCTGGAGCGTGGCGTGCGCTTCGTGCAGCTCTATCACCGTGGCTGGGACCACCACAACGACCGCGTCCGCTACATGAAGGTGTGCGCGGGGCTCACCGACGAGCCGGCCGCGGGATTGCTCCTCGACCTGGAGCGCCGGGGGATGCTGGAGGACACGCTCGTCGTGTGGACCGGCGAGTTCGGGCGCACGCCGATGGTGCAGACCAACAAGGGGGGGCCCGGCCGCGACCACCACATGCGCGCCTTCAGCGGCTGGCTGGCGGGTGCGGGCGTGCGTGCCGGCATCACCCACGGTGCCACGGACGACCTCGGCTACCACGTGGCCGAGGGACGCGTGCACGTCAACGACCTGCACGCGACGATGCTCCACCTCCTGGGGCTCGACCACGAGCGCCTGACGGTGCGGGCCCAAGGACGGGACTTCCGCCTCACGGACGTCGCCGGGCGCGTCGTCCGAGAGATCCTCGCCTGACCTCGCTCAGGTGCGGTACTCGGCGTTGATGCGCACGTACTCGCTGGTGAGGTCGCAGGTCCAGACGGTGGCCTCGGCATCTCCTGCACCGAGCTCCAGGTCCAGGACGACCTCGGTCTCCTCGGCCAGGTGGCGCCACGCCTCCTCCTCCGCCTCGGGATGCGGCGTCCCCAGGGCGTAGACCTGCGCCGGGCCCACGAAGAGCGTTGCGCCGTCCGGGTCGAAGGGGACGCCCGCGCGCGCGGCCGCAGCGACGATGCGACCCCAGTTCGGGTCGCGGCCCGCCACGGCGGTCTTCACCAGGGGGCTGGTCGCGATCGTGCGTCCCACCTGGGCCGCTGCCGCTTCGTCCGGTGCCCCGGCGACCCGGATGGTCACGAGGCGCGTCGCTCCCTCCCCGTCGGCGGCGATCGCCCTGGCGAGGCGCTGCGCGACACCCGTCACCGCCCCCTCATCGAGACCACGCGCTGCCTGGCCGGTGCTCATGAGCAGGACGGTGTC
>WTJQ01000152.1 GCA_011524785.1 Planctomycetota bacterium
GGCCGGGGCGGTCGGCGTGATCGTGCTGCCCGACGAGCGCAAGATGAAGAAGACGGTGGCCGAGACCTTCGGGCGCTCCGTGGCGGCCTTCTCGAAGCCGCGCCTCGCGGCCAACGCCTCGACCCGCGAGGGCTTCCCCGTCCTCCACGTGGACGAGGCCGCGGGGCGGTCCCTGCTCGGCATGCTGCCGAAGTCCCGCAAGCTCGGCGCGAAGCTCGGGCTCGAGGTGACGGAGCAGTGCGGCTACGGGCGGCTCGACGACGCCGTGCTCGAGAACGTGGTGGGCATCTGGCCGGGCGATGACCCGAAGCTGAAGGACGAGCTGATCATCATCTCGGCCCACTACGATCACGTCGGCGTGACGGCGGACGGGGAGGTCTACAACGGCGCCGACGACAACGGGTCGGGGACCTGCGGGCTGCTGGCGATCGCCGAGGCGCTCTCCGAGTACGGCCCCATGCGCCGCTCGGTGATGCTGATCTGGGTGTCGGCGGAGGAGAAGGGGCTCTACGGCTCGGCCGCGTGGACGAAGGATCCCTACCTGCCGGGCGGCCTCGAGCCCCTGTGCAACATCAACATCGACATGATCGGCAGGAACGACCCTGACGAGTTCATGATCACGCCCACCAGCAAGCATGAGGCCTACAGCGCGCTGACCAAGGTGGCCGAGGCCAACATGAAGAAGGAGGGCTTCAAGAAGGTGCGCTCCGCCGACTCCTACTGGCAGCGGTCGGACCACGCCAACTTCGAGAAGAACCTCGACATCCCCGTGGCGTTCCTCTTCTGTGACGTCCACGAGGACTATCACCAGGTCACCGACACGCCGGACAAGATCGACTACGACAAGATGCGCCGGATCTGCCGCCTCGTCATGCGCATGGTCGAGGCGCTGCAGATCGACGAGCCGAAGTTCTGACGGTGGCGCGCGGAGCGCGTCCGCGGGCGCGCCCCATGAGCAGGCGGCCCTGGCTCCTCTCGGAGCCAGGGCCGCCTGCCGTCGGTGCGGGGTCCCGTGGGACGGTCAGAAGGCCTCGTCGAAGGCGACGTCGCCCGTGACGGAGACCTGGTAGGCGCTCACGCGGCGCTCGAAGAAGTTCGAGAGCTCCTGGACGTCCTGCAGCTCCATGAAGGAGAAGGGGTTCTTGGAGCCGAAGCGGGGCTCGAGCTCGAGGTTCTTGAGGCGCTGGTCGGCCACGAACTCGAGGTACTGGCGCATGTCGGTGAGGGAGAGGCCGGGGATGCCGCCGCCCAGGAGGTCCTCGGCGAACTGCATCTCGCAGTCGACGGCCTCCTCGAGCATCGTGTGGATGCGGGCCTCGAAGTCCTCGTTCCACAGCTCCGGGTACTCGTCGCGGGTGACGCGCACGACCTCGAGGGCGAAGGCCATGTGGCAGCTCTCGTCGCGGAAGACCCAGTTGGTCCCCGACGCGAGGCCGTTGAGGAGGCCCTTGGAGCGCAGGAAGTAGACGTAGGCGAAGGCCGCGAAGAAGAACAGGCCCTCGATGCAGCAGGCGAAGCAGACCAGGTTCAGCATGAACTGCTGGCGCTTCTCCGGCGTGTCGGTGGCCTCGAGGTCCGCCACGGTGTCCATCCACTTGAAGCAGAACTCACCCTTCTGCTTGATCGAGGGGATGTTGTGGATGGCCGCGAAGGCCTCCTCGCGCTCCTTGATGTCCGGCACGTAGGTGTCGAGCAGGGTGAGGTAGAACTGCACGTGCAGCGCCTCCTCGTAGAGCTGCCGCGACAGGTACATCCGCGCCTCGGGCGAGTTGATGTGCTTGTAGAGGCTGAGGACGAGGTTGTTCGAGACGATCGAGTCCCCCGTCGCGAAGAAGGCCACCAGGCGGTGGATCAGGTGCCGCTCGGAGGGGAGCAGCTTCTTCTCCAGGTCGACCGTGTCGGTCGAGAAGTCGACCTCCTCCACCGTCCAGGTGTTCTTGATGGCGTCCCGGTACATGTCATAGAAGACCGGGTACTTCATCGGGCGCAGGGTCAGCTCGTAGCCGGGTTCGAGGATGGGCATGGCTGGGTCTGGGTTGGCGGTTGGAGAGGGGTGGATTCGAGGCCGAGGGGGACCGTCCCCCTCGGCCGGGTTCGGGACTACTGGCAGGCCTCGCAGCTCTCCGGGTTCTCCAGGGAGCAGGCGACGGCGTCCTGATCGCTGACCTGCGCGGCGGCCGCGCCGCTGTTGGTCTGGCGGATCCGCGTCGCGGGGCGCGAGCGCAGGTAGTAGGTCGTCTTGAGGCCCTTCTTCCAGGCGTAGGCGTACATCGAGGACAGCTTCCCGATGGTCGGCGTGGCCATGAAGAGGTTCAGGGACTGGCCCTGGTCGATGTAGGCGCCGCGCGCCGAGGCCAGGTCGATGAGGGCCTTCTGCGGCAGCTCCCAGGCGGTGCGGTACAGCTCGCGCAGGTCGGCGGGGATCTCCTCGATCTCACCGATCGAGCCCTCGGACTGCTTGATCTTGCCGCGCATGCCCTCGTTCCAGAGGCCGCGCTCCTTGAGGTCCTCGACCAGGTAGTTGTTCACCTGGACGAAGTCGCCGGAGAGGGTCTCGCGCTTGAAGAGGTTCGAGACCTGGGGCTCGATGCACTCGTAGCAGCCCGCGATCGACGCGATGGTCGCCGTGGGGGCGATGGCGCAGATGAGGGAGTTGCGGAGGCCGTGCTCGGCGATCTCCTCCTTCAGCGCGGCCCACTCGGCCTTCAGGCTCGGGTCGGCGCCCCAGAGGTCGTACTGCAGGTCGCCCTGGCTGGCGCGGGTCTCGCCGTAGGCCGCGTGGGACCCGTCCTTCTTGGCGAGCTCGCAGGAGGTCTTGACCGCGTGGAAGTAGACGTGCTCCTGGATGCGCGTCGAGAGCTCGAGCGCCTCCGGGCTGTCGAACGCCAGCCGCAGCTGGAAGAAGACGTCCTGCAGGCCCATGCAGCCCAGCCCCACCGGCCGCCAGCGGCGGTTCGAGGCCTCGGCCTCGGGGGTGGGGTAGAAGTTGATGTCGATGACGCGGTCGAGGTACTTGACCGCCGTGCGCACGACCTTGCCGAGGCCCTCGAAGTCGAAGGCCTTCACGCCGTCGCGCTCGATCATGTGCTTGCCCAGGTTGATCGAGCCCAGGTTGCAGACCGCGGTCTCGTCGTTGCTGGTGACCTCGAGGATCTCGGTGCACAGGTTCGACAGGTGGACGACGTTGCCCTCCTTGCCGGTCTGGTTGCACTTCATGTTCGAGGCGTCCTTGAAGGTCATCCACCCGTTGCCGGTCTGGGCGAGGGTGCGCATCATCCGCGCGTAGAGCTCGCGCGCCTTGACCGTGCGCATGGCGAGCCCGTCGGCCTCGGCCTTCTCGTAGGCCTCGCGGAAGGCGGGGCCGAACAGGTCGACCAGGTGGGGGACCTCCTTGGGGTCGAACAGGGACCAGTCCCCGTCCGTCTCGACGCGCTCCATGAACAGGTCGGGCACCCAGTTGGCCAGGTTCAGGTTGTGCGTCCGGCGCGCCTCGTCGCCGGTGTTGTCGCGCAGCTCGAGGAACTCCTCGATGTCGCTGTGCCAGGTCTCGAGGTAGACGCAGGCGGCGCCCTTGCGGCGGCCGCCCTGGTTCACGGCGGCGACGCTCGAGTCGAGGGTCTTGAGCCACGGCACGATGCCGTTGGACTCGCCGTTGGTCCCGCGGATCAGCGAGCCGCGGCTGCGCACGCGCGTCCAGGAGACGCCGATGCCGCCCGCGAACTTCGAGAGCTGGGCGATGTCCTGGTAGCGGCCGTAGATCGCCTCGAGGTTGTCCTGGGGCGAGTCGAGCAGGTAGCAGGAGCTCAGCTGCGTGTGGCGCGTGCCCGAGTTGAAGAGGGTCGGGGAGCTGGGCAGGTAGGCCAGGGACGAGATGAGGCGGTAGAAGTCGCGCGCCTCACCCGGCGTCTCGGCGAGCCCGCAGGCCACGCGCATGAAGAAGTACTGCGGGGTCTCGATGACCTTGCGCAGCTTCGGGTGCTTGAGCAGGTAGCGGTCGTAGACCGTGCGCAGCCCGAAGTAGCCGAAGAGGCGGTCGCGCTCGGCCTCGATGGTGTCGTTGAGCTTGCGCGCGTTGGCGTTGACGAACTCGAGCGTGCGGTCGTTGATGAGGCCGGCCTCGTGGCCGAGCTTGATCGACTGCGAGAACGAGTGGATGTCCTGGTTCTGGACCTCCTTCTCGATGTACGTGCCGAGCAGGCGCGCGGCGAGGAAGCGGTACTGCGGCTCCTCGGCGATCAGCGACGCGGCGGTCTGGATGGAGAGCCGGTCGAGCTCCTCGGTGGTGGCCCCGTCGTAGAGGCCGCTGATCGTGCGCGTGGCGATGCGCATCGGGTCCACGGCGCCGAGCCCCTCGGCGCAGCGCCCGACGGCGCGGACGATCTTGTTGAGGTCCACGGACTCGTGGTTGCCGTTGCGCTTGCGGACGCGCATGCCGGGGGCCTCGGTGGAGGGGGTCTCC
>WTJQ01000292.1 GCA_011524785.1 Planctomycetota bacterium
TCCCGCCCCATGCTCCCCCTCCTCCTTGCCTGCGCCACCCTGGCCCTGCCGACCGCAGCTGCCCAGGAGCCGGTTCGCCGGAGCCCCAGCGCGCCCCTGGTCGAGATCACGCCCGAGCAGGAGGCGGCCGTCGAGCGCGGCCTCGCATGGCTCGCGTCACGCCAGGGAGCCACCGGCGGCTGGAGCTCGGACGTGGGCTTCAAGCTGAACTCCGGCTACCGCGCCACGGCCCTCGACCGCGGGCACGTGGGCGTGTCCGCTCTGGCGGGAATGGCGTTCCTCGCCGGCGGCCACGTCCCAGGGCGCGGTGAGTACGGCCAGGTCATCGAGCGCTGCCTCGACTTCGTGCTCGGCTGCGTCCAGGAGGACGGCTACGTCACGAACGCAGGCACCCGGATGTACAGCCACGCCTTCGCGTCGCTGTTCCTGGCGGAGATCTACGGCATGACGCACCGCCAGGACGTGCGCACGAAGCTCCAGGCCGCGGTCGACTTCATCGTGCGGAGCCAGAACGCCGAGGGCGGCTGGCGCTACGTCCCCCTCGCCCGCGAGTCGGACATGTCGATCGTGGTGTGCCAGGTGCTCGCGCTGCGCGCCGCGCGCAACATCGGCATCCGGGTGCCGCGGGCGACGATCGACCGGGCGCTCGAGTACGTGAAGGCCTCCGCCGTCACCCGCAGCGGCTTCGGTCGCGGCTCCTCCGACCTCGGGACCTTCCACTACCAGGTGGAGGAGAACAGCTTCAGCCGCTCCTCGTTCCCCCTGACCGCCGCCGGCGTCACGGCGATGCACGGGCTGGGCATCTACTCGGACGACCTGATCCTGCGCGGGGTCGAGTTCCTCGAGGCCGAGGAGGACATGTTCAACGCCCGCTACGGTCACCGCGGCCACTACTTCTTCTGGTACGGCCACTACTACGGCGTGCAGGCCATGTACACGGTGGGCGGGGACCGCTGGCAGCGCTACTTCACCAAGCTGCGGGCGCGCCTGCTCGACATCCAGCGGCCCGACGGCACGTGGCCCAACGACGTGGGCCCGGGCGAGGAGTTCTCGACGGCGATGGCCTGCCTGATCCTCGAGATCCCCTACTCGTTCCTCCCCATCTTCCAGCGCTGAGCTCGCCCGATGCCTCCGACCGCGCCCGCGACTCCCGAGCTCGACCGCCTGCTGGCACGCCTCCGGTCGGGGCTGCGTCACCTCGCGTGGCGCCACGGCCTCGGCGTGGTCCTGCTGGGAGCGGGGGGCTGGCTGTCGTTCGCGTTCCTCGCTGATCGCTGGCTCGACCTGCCGCGCCCCGTTCGCCTCCTGCACACGGCGATCCTGGTCGCGCTCCCGGTGGCGCTCGTCGTCCGGGACCTCGCGCGCCGCCTGGCCCGCGTGCCCGGCCCCGAGGGCCTCGCGGTCCTGCTCGACCGCTCCCACCCGGGAAGTCAGGACCGGCTCGTCAGCAGCCTCCAGCTCAGGGCCGTGCCCGCCGACGCCCCGGCGCGTCCGCTGGTCGATCGCCTCCTCGCGGAGACCGAGGCCCTGGCGCCGACCCTCGACGTGGCCCGCGTCCTGGACCCGAGGCTGCCCAACCGCCGCCTCCTCGCAGGCCTCGCGGCAGGCGCGCTGGCGGCGCTCCTCCTGGGAGCCCAGCCGGCCCTCGCCCGCACCTTCTTCGCGCGCGCCCTGGGCGCTGAGGAGGCATGGCCGCGCGCCACGACGCTCGGCCTGCGCCTCGCCGGAGCGGCCGAGCCCGTGCTCGGCGGGACGCTCCAGGCCCGCGTCCCGCGCGGTGGCGATCTCGACCTCGTCGTGGAGGTCCTGGGCGAGGTCCCCGAGGAGGTCACGGTGCACTTCGAGGACGGGAGCGCGAGCCGCTTCCGCACGGGGGGCGAGCGCGTCGTCCGCCCCGAGCTGCGCAATCTCCAGCGCAGCACGGTCCTGTGGGTGACAGGGGGCGACGACCAGCGCGGCGAACCCGGGCTCGAGCTCGAGGTGGTCAGCCCCCCCGACGTGCTGTCCCTGACCTGCGTCGCGACGCCGCCCGCCTACACCGGCCTGGAGCCCGAGACGCTGGAGGGCACGGAGCTGCGCGTCCTGCAGGGCAGCGAGCTGACCCTCGGGCTGGTCCTCGACCCCCCCACGGCAACGGGACAGGTCCGCGTCCTCGGCACCGACCTGGTCCTGCCCCTGGAACGCGGCGCGTTCGCGGGTCCCGACGGCGCGCCCGCCGAGGCCTGGACCTGCACGCTCCTCGCCGAGGAGGATCGCTACTTCCAGGTCGAGCTCGAGGACGCCACGGGCATGACCAACCCCGACCCCGGCACGTGGTCGATCAAGGTGGTCCCCGACCGCAAGCCCGAGGTCGTCCTGCTGGCGCCCGACCCGGGTGAGCACCTGGTGGTGCCCGGGGGCGCCATCGGGCTGCGGGTCCGCGTGGCCGACGACTTCGCCGTCGCGTCCGTGCGCTGGGACGCCCGCGATGCGGCCGACCTCGAGCAGGTCGTCGCGGAGGGCACGCTCGAGCCCCGCGAGGCACCCGCGGCCGCCTTCGACGGTCCGCGAGGGGTGCAGGTCCTGGCCGGCGACCGCCTCGAGCTGAGCGCCCTCGCCGGGGAGAGCGTCGAGCCGGGCTGGAGCGGCGTGCTGCAGGTCCTGGCCCGCGACTCCCACCCCTCCCCCGATCACGAGGCCCTGGGCAACCCGGTGCGCCTGCGCTGCGTCTCGGCGGACGAGTACCTGCGGCGCCTCAAGGACGGCCTCGCGCGCGGCGGCGAGACGGCCGGCCGGATGCTGGGTGAGGCCACGGAGCTGCGCAAGGAGACCGCGCTCGGCCTCGCTGCGCTCGAGACGGGGGAGGTCGCCACGGACCGCGAGCTCGGCGCCCTGGTGCAGGGCGGCCGGCGACTCCAGGGGGACGGCCGCTCGCTCGGCCGCGACCTCGCGGGACTCACCGAGGGCCTGGCGTACACCCGCATCGATGGGCGCGGGGGCGCGGTGCTCGATGCGCTCGACAGGCGCCTGCGCGAGTCCAGCTCACGGACGTTCGAGACGGCGCCGTGGCGCGCCCTGGCCGAGGACCTGGAGGCGGGTCGCCTCGGCTCTCCCGACCTCGTCGGGGAGCTGCTCACCCTGGTCGGCATGGCGCTCACCGTCAGCGAGGACACGCTGGCGGAGGCGCTCGAGGCCCTGACGCGCGCGCGCGCCGCCAGCGATCTCCCGCAGGCGCTCGCGGAGGTCGCGACGGCCGAGGCGGCCCTCGTGCGAGCCGTCGAGCAGCTCGACGCCCTGACCACGCGCCTCGGGGAGTGGGACAACTTCCAGAGCGTGCTGACGCTCACGCGGGACATCCTGAACCGCCAGAAGAACCTCACCGAGCGGACGCGCAAGTTCGCGGAGGAGAACCGATGACTCGAACCGCAGCAGCCAGGCTGTCCGCGTGCGCCCGCCGCGGCGGCGCCGTCCTCCTCTCCCTCGGCACCCTGGCGGCCGCTCCGGCCTCCGGCACTCCCCTCCCCCAGGACGACGGGACCAGCCGTGAGCAGGCCGCGCTCGCCGAGGAGCAGGCCCTCATCCGGCGCCAGCTGCGTCGCCTGCGCGACACCATGGGAGCCCTGGCCGATCGCCTGGAGGCGGAGGGCCGCGTGCACGCGGCTGGCCTCCTGCGCGATGCCCTCTCGGAGCTGGACGAGCGTCCCGAGGACACCGGAGGACGCACCCTCGAGGAGCTGATCGACGGCTCGAAGGACGACCTGAGCGGCGGTCGCACCATGAGCGCCCTGGAGCGTCAGCAGGCCGTGGAGGCGCGCCTCGGCAGGCTGCTCGAGATCCTGCTGGACCGGCGCGGCCTGGACACGCTCGAGGAGGAGCTGGCGGCGCTGGAGGAGATCAAGGCCGGACTGGAGCAGGTCGCCGACGGTGAGCGACGGCTCCGTGAGCGCACCGCGCAGCTGGAGGAGCAGTCCCGCACGGACCAGCACCGCGCCCTCGACGAGGAGCTCTCCGCGCTGCTCGACGAGCAGCGGGACCTGCTCCGCCGCGCGGAGGATCTCGCACGCGCCTCCGGGACGTTCGACCTCGAGCAGCTCCGGGATCGTCTGCGGGAGGCCGTGGAGGAGCAGCGGATGGCTGCCGGCGCCTTGGAGACCTGGTCCCCCCAGGACACCGAGCGCATCGAGGCCTCGCGCCCTGCGCTGAGCGAGGCGCGTGCTGGCACCGAGCGAGCGCGGCGGGCCGAGGCCGCGCAGGAGGCCCTCGAGGCCGCGGCCCAGGCCGCCGCCGGGGACGAGGAGGAGCGCCGCGCGGCCGCGGACGCCCTCGCGGCGGAGGCAGCGCGCCAGGAGCGACAGGCGCGGGCCTCCGGCGACGAGCAGGCTCGGGCGACGGCCGAGGCGATGGAGCGCGCGGCTCGCGCGCTGTCCGATGCCGCCACCCCGGACGAGGCCGCTGCTGCCGCCGAGCAGGCA
>WTJQ01000392.1 GCA_011524785.1 Planctomycetota bacterium
GGTCCGGGTGGGGCCGCGGCACGACCACCTGGCGGAGGACCATCCCGGTGCCCTCGGCCGACTTCGAGCCGGCCAGGACCGAGGAGCGGACGTCGCTGACCTCGCCGGTGACGCTGACGTAGCTCCGCCCGCCGAGGCCATTGGCCACGCGCAGCTCGAGCAGGTCCACGGTGGCCTGCTTGAGAGCGGCGTCGGCCGCCAGCACGGCCGAGGCCACGCTCGCGGTCTCGACCACGCCGAGGGCGTCGATGACGCCCTCGATCTTCTCGTTGCGGCGGCGCAGGCCGGCCTCGACCTGGGGGTGGACCGAGGGGATGAGGAGCTGATCGACGAGATCGCCCTGGCTCAGCTCCGCGCCGCGGCGCAGGGCCGAGCGGAGGTCCTCGACCGAACCCGTGAAGAGGATCACGTACTTGCCGGGCTGGACCGGGCTCGCGGTCAGCAGCTCGATCTCGGACTCCCAGAGGATGGCGTCCGCGACCTCGACGCCGCGGGCGACCGAGCCGAGCTCGAGGAGGCCGATGGCCGGCCCCATGGGGACGTCCGTGCGCAGGTCGGGGTTGAAGTCGTTTCGGTTCATGGGGATGCCCCTTGCGGGGTGGAGGGGTCAGGAGGGGTCGTCCTCCTCATTGAGCGCGAGGGTGCGCCCGTCGAGCTCACAGCGGTCGACGATGCCGACGACCGCGGACTGGAAGCCGATGTCGTGCCCGCGCCCGATGGCGTGGCGGGCCGCCCGTCCGTAGGCGACGAGGACGCGGTCGCCGATCCCGGCGCCCAGGGGATCCACGGCGACGACGGTCTCGGCCGTGCCGCGGCCCTCGGCGTCCATCGGACGCACGACCAGGAAGCGCAGGCCCTCGAGGGTCGCGTCCTTCTGGGTGGACCAGAGGTTGCCGATGACGGTCCCGATCAGCACGCGGCGCCTCCCTCGGCCTCGGCCGCGAGGCGGCCCTGGTGGGTGGTGGCGCGCCAGGAGGCTGGCGCGGCCGGAGCGTGCAGGTCGTCCACGACGCCGACGATGGCGGCCTCGAAGGCATAGTCCCCGTCCCCGCCGCAGGCGACGCGCGCGGCCTTGCCGAAGGCCACCAGCACGCCCTCACCCATCTCGGCCCCAATGGGGTCGGCGCAGACCACGGGGCCGACCTTGCCGTTGCCCGGCTCGTCGTGGTCGTCGAGGGGCTGCACGACCAGCAGGCGCTTGCCCTCGAGGTCCCGCAGCTTGCGGGAGGCCCACACCTGGCCCACGACGCGCCCGAGGAACATCAGCGGGCCTCCGGGGACGTCCGTCCGGGGATGTCGGCGAGGGCACGGCGGACGGCGGTCACGGCCGCGTCGATCTCCGCGTCCCCGCCGGCGAGGCGCAGGCGCCCCACGGCGCCGTCCGCGCCGAGCCCGACGAGGCGCACCGGCGCCGCCTTCTCGGCCTCGTTGGCCGCGAGGGTCACGTGGACCGCGGGGGTCACCTCGAGGGTGTAGAGGGTGTCGCCCCCGAGCACGAGCATGCCGGCCCGCGTGCGGTTGATCAGCATCGCGTGGTGGTCGCTGATCTGTCGGATCACCTCGTCCGTGAGGATGCGGGGCGCCAGCTGGTCGTCCAGGGTGCGCCCGATCTCCTGCAGCATCACGTCGCGCGCGCGCAGCACCTGCCCCTGGTCCTCGCCGTGGACCTCGAGCGTGCCGTAGTGGCGCTCGGTGATGAGGGCGCCGGGGGTGACCTGGCAGGCCTTGAGCGCGACGTCGAGCAGCCGGTTCACGACGATCCCCGGCTCCACCTCCAGCCACAGCGCGCTCTCCCCGGCCACCGGGAAGTAGCCGTCCGAGTTCGCCGCGCTCGTGGCGGCGAACTGGGGCTGCATCTGGTCCAGATGGACCACGGCGCGCAGGGTGATCGGCGGGGAGGTGGGCATGGGAACGGACCGCCCCTCGCGAGGCGGCCTGTGGGCTCAGGGAGCCCCGGGCGTCAGTCGCCCGAGGGCAGGTAGGCCTCGAGGTCGTCCGCCGGGCGCGGGATGACGTGGGTGCTGAGCAGCTCCCCCACGCGACGCGCGCCGGCAGCGCCGGCCTCGACAGCCGCCTTCACGGCGCCGACCTCGCCCCGCACCATGACGGTGACGAGGCCTCCGCCGGAGGTCTCCTTCTTGAGCAGGGTGACCTTGGCGGCCTTGCACATGGCGTCCGCGGCCTCGACCGCGCCGACCAGGCCCTTGGTCTCGATCAGACCGAGGGCGATTTCCGTTTCGTTCGACATGGGGATGGTCTCCGTTGGGGAGTGGTGTTCGTGGTGGCGTGTCGGGGATCAGGCCGTGCACCCGCCGGTGCGGACGTCCTGGTGGGGGCAGCCCTGGCACGGGCCGAGGGGGCATCCGGTCCCTGCGTGGGAGAGGATGGTCTGGATCTCGTCGGCGCGCAGGGACGAGCCCGCGCTCACGCCGCGCGCGGGCGGCGGAGGCTCGGCAGCCGCGGCCCGCGGAGGCGCCGCGGGTCGGGGCGCAGAGGCCGTGACGAAGGTGGGCGCGGGGGTCCGCGACGCCTCGGGAGCCGGCGCCGGCGCGGGGCTCTTCGGCTGCTCGGGCCTGGCGTCGAGAGGGGAGTTGCCGCCCCATGCGGGCACGGCGGGCCGCGGGGCCGCGGCGGCGCGCGCGTCGCGCAGGCCGGGATCGCCGGGCATGCCGCTCCCGCGGGGGGCGGGGTCGCCCGTCAGGGCGCCCGCGCGCTCGTGGCTGGCCTGCTCGAGCTCGGGCCACCCCGCCTTGGGGAAGGCCACGCGCTTGATCGAGATCAGGTGGCGCGCGGTGATGTTGTCGCTGGTGATGTTGCCCGCGTGCGGACCGCAGCCGAGCGAGAACGACGGCATCAGGTTGGTGCTGAAGCCCACCGCCCCCATCGAGCTCGGGCCGTTCATGACGATCCGGCTCGCGGGCTTGTCGAGGGCGAAGGCCTCGAGGACCGCGCGGTCCTTCGCGTGCACGCTGATCGTGTGACCGAGCCCGCCGTAGTGCAGCAGCTCCTTGGCGACCTTGCAGCCCTGCTCCCAGCCGTCGACGACGTGCACCGACAGGAGTGGACAGAGGATCTCGATGGAGAGCGGGTGCTCCCGCCCCACCCCGGACTGATGGGCCAAGAGGACGGTCGTGCTGCGCGGGACCGTGAAGCCCGCGCCCTCGGCGACCTTCCAGGGATCGAGGCCGACCACGTCGGGGTTCATGTGCCCGCTGCGGTTGCAGTAGGCCTCGAGCTGCGCGGTCTGGGCCGTGTCGGCCACGTGGGCGCCACGCGCGCGCAGGGCCGCGAGGACGCGGTCCGCGATCGGTCGGTCCAGCACGAGCGCCTGCTCCGAGCAGCACAGGGTGCCGTTGTCGAAGCTCTGGCTCGTGACCACGTGACGCGCGACCTCCTCCGGGTCCGCGGAGCGATCGACGTAGGCGGGCACGTTGCCCGGCCCAACGCCGTAGGCCGGCTTGCCGCTCGAGTAGGCGGCGCGCACGAGCCCCGCCCCGCCGGTGGACAGGATCACCGCCACGTCCCGGTGCTTCATGAGCGCTCCGGTCGACTCGATGGTCGGACGGTGGAGCACCGTGACCAGGTCGGCGGGACCGCCCGCGCGCTCGATGGCGCGTCGCAGCACCTCGACCGTCTCCGCGATGCAGCGGGCCGCCCGGGGGTGCGGGCTGATGACGACGGCGTTGCGGGCCTTGACGGAGACCAGCGCCTTGAAGAGCGTCGTGGAGGTGGGGTTCGTGGTCGGGACGATGCCCGCCACCACGCCGACCGGGGTCGCGACCTCCCAGAGGCCCGCGCGGTCGTCCTGGCTGAGGAAGCCGCAGGTGCGCTCGTCCTTGATGGACTCCCACACGCCCTCGGAGCCGAACAGGTTCTTGAGGACCTTGTAGTGGACGCGGCCGATGCCGGTCTCCTCGACCGCCATCCGCGCGAGGTCGTACGCAGCCTTCGCGCCCGCCTCCGCCATCGCCTGGCAGACGCGGTCCGTCCTGGCCTGGTCCCACCCGGCGGCGACCTTCTGGGCCGCCTTCGCACGGGCGACCTGGTCGCGCACCTCCTGGAGGGCGGCGAGATCGGGATCGAGGCCCCGCACGGCTCAGCCTCGAGTCACTTCTTCCCGCCAGCGACGGGCTTCATGTCCGGGAGGATCGTCTCCAGCTGAGCGTGGGGACGGGGGATCACGTGGACGCTCACGAGCTCGCCGACCCGGCGAGCCGCCGCGGCGCCTGCGTCCGTGGCCGCTTTCACGGCGCCGACTTCACCGCGCACGAAGAACGTGACGAGCCCGGCCGTCACCTTCTCCTTGCTGAACAGCTCGACCTTCGCGGCCTTCACCATCGCGTCCGCCGCCTCGACGGCGCCAACGAGACCACGGGTCTCGACCATTCCAAGGGCCATGGATTTCATGGGGAGCACTCCTGCGCCGGCGGGGTCCGGCGGGG
>WTJQ01000551.1 GCA_011524785.1 Planctomycetota bacterium
AGCCCCGACTTGCGCACCTGACCGTCCTCCAGCCAGAGGACCTGGGGCGTCACGGCCTCCCCGAGCGGGCCCTCGCCCTCGTACTCGCAGCGGAGCATCAGCATCTCGCCGCTGCCCGCGTACCGGGCGACGAGCGTGGCCCCCTGCAGCACCTCGAAGTCGACGTCGGACAGCAGCTCGCCGGGACCGAGCGGCTCCAGCGTGCGGCTCGTGGGGCACACGCCGGCCCCCTCGACCTCGATCGCGAGCTCGACTCCGTCCCGCACGCCCTCCAGTCGATAGCGGCCGTCGGGCCCCGTACGCGTGGGGGTGGCCCCTCCGAGCACCTGCGTCCCCCCGCCGTCGCTGCTGATGAACGCCATCATCACGCGCTGCTGGCCTCCCTCCGCGGCCCGCGCGCTGACGCGGACCTCGGGCACGGGCGCACCGGACTCGTCGAGGACCTGTCCCTCGACGCTGGTGAGGGTCAGCGCCACGTCCACGCGCTGCGTGCCCGCGCGGGTCCGCACCTCCTCCAGGTGCTTCATGGCGAGGCGCGGGTGGCCGATCTCCAGCTCGCCGCTGGTCACCTCGACGCCCTCGATCCGGAACGCTCCCGCCGCGTCGGTCGTGGCGCTCGAGCCACCGCCGCCAATGAAGAAGGCGTCGGGGGCGTCCGCCGATCGGAACGAGACGCGCGCCTGGGCCAGCGGCTCCCCATCGAGGGTGACGGTGCCCTCGACGATCGCGAGGGCCTTCTGGCTGACGGTCGCCTCGTGAACTCCGCCAGCCGTCACCTCCACCTCGGTCCAAACCTCCTCCTCGGTCGGCGTGTTCATCCCGAAGAGGACCATGCCCTGCTGCTGCGCCTTCCCGATCCGGAACCGGTGCAGGCCCGGGTCGAGCCGGGCGAAGCGGACCTCGCCCGCCGCATCGGTCGCGATCCCCCCGAGGATCCCATCCATCTCATCCGCTCCTGGGGAGAGGTGCTCGATGCGAGCGCCGGGCAGCGGCTGGCCGGAGGCGTCGACAGCGCGCACGAGAACGGTCCCTGGCCGGTCCAGCGGCAGCCGGAGCAGCGTGGTCGGCGGCACGACATCGACCTCGGCGGTGACGGAGGCGAAGGCCGGGTGGGTGATGCGGACGCGTGCGCGTCCCTCGAGGGGTGCAACGAGGTGCACCCGCCCCTCCGCGTCGGTGCGCTGGCTCCCGCGGTAGTTCTCGTCCAAGCCCATGACCATGCCTGCTGCTCCCGGGCTCGACGAGATGGACATCCTCTTGGTGCGGCCGCCTCCGCTCGAGGCCTCCCGAAGCTCGGTCAGGTGCACGCGAGCCGCGGCGACGGGTTCCCCAGTCGCGCGGGAGTGCACCTCCACGAGGATCCCGGGCCCAGGGGTGAGGGCCGCCTGGCCCAGGTCGAGGGTCCCGCCGGCCGGCAGGGCGAAGGGCGCGCTCGTCCAGGGCTCGTAGCCGGGCGCCGCCACGCGCAGGCTCAGCCCCTCGGTGCCGGGCGCGGAGCGCAGGTCCTCGAGGCGCACGAGGCCATTCGGGCGCGCGGATGGAACGAGGCGCTCGGGCTGCATGCGGAGTCCGCCGAGCATCCCGTCGCCCCCTTCGAGCACGGCCGAGGCCAGCTCGACGGGCCCGCCCGTCGCTGCGTCGATGAGGCTCACCTGCACCGCGACCGCCGGGTGCAGCGGCATGAGCAGGCCGCTCGCCGGCGCACGAGCGGCGACGATGGGCCCCTCGAGCGGAGCGAAGGCCTCGTCGACGGAGACGGCGACCTCCAGGTCCTGGTCGGGCTCGATCCCGCCGATGCGGAAGGTTCCGTCGGCCGCGACCGCTCCGGAGCGCACGACGTCCGTGAAGGACGGGCCCTCCCCCATGCCACCGAACTGGAAGCCCTGGGGGCCGGCGCCCTCGTGCCAGGCCTTGACGACCAGCTCGCGCCCAGCGAGGTCCCCCTCGACGCGCCCCTCGAGGGCCACGCCGAGGGGCAGCTCGATCCGCAGACGATCCGCTGGGGCGTTGGGGGCCGTACGGCCCTCGAACTGGTGGTCGGGGTGTTCGGGGTGAGTGATGCGGAGCTCGAAGCCGCCCTCGGGCAGGCTCCCACTCCGGAAGCGCCCCTCCCCGTCGGTTCGTGCGACCTCGAGGCCTGCGCGAGGCCCGAAGCTGAAGACGCCGGCCTCGAGCGGCTGCAGCAGCTCCAACGCGGCGTCGACGACCGGTCGCCCGTCAGCGTCCACGACCTCCCCCGCGATGATCGAGCCCGGCACGAGCGCGAGGTCGCCCACGGGGTAGTCCGCACCGGCGCTCGGCGCGACGGGGCGGCGCGCGGTCTGGAACCCCGAGGCCTGCACGCGCAGCTCCAGCTGCCGGGACTCCTGCTCGGCGCGCAGCTCAAACCGCCCATCCGCGCCGGTCGTGACCGACGGCTCGGACGCGGCGTCCGTGATGCTCATCACGAGCCCGCCGCGGGCCAGGCCGAGAGTGACGACGGCCCCGGCGATCGGGGCCTCCTCGGCATCGACCACGCGGCCGCTCACGGTCCCGCCGCCGGTGACCGCCGCGGCCGGATCCCCGGCCTCGTCGGGAGCGGACTCCGCAGCCACCCGGGCGTCTCCGTCCACCCGGTCGACAGCGGGGCCCGTGAGGGGGGCGGGGCCCGCGAGCGCCTCGGTCGGACCCCCGACGACCTCGGGGGCGGGCCGCGCGCCCGAGAGCGCCCTCGCGGAGTCCTCGGGGCCGCCGCCGAGGGAGATGTAGAGGACGATCCCGAGCAGGGGGACGAGGAAGAGGAGGAGGCGCTTCATGGGATCGGGACGGGGACGACCAACGGCCTACGCCCTTCCGGACCGACCGTTTGGGGGCCAAGGGAGGATTCTGCCCACGCCGGGGACGCCGCGCCACCGGCCCTGGGATTCGACGGGGTCCGGCGGCTAGGATCGCGCCATGCGCCTGCACGCCATCACCGCCAGCCTGGCACTCCTCGCGCTCTCCGCCTGCACGGGGACCAAGACCCTGGCCGACCCCACGGTGGTCGTCCGGAGTGCCGGAGGCACCGAGCTCGGCGTCGCCACCGAGTACGGCGTGATCTTCCTCGGGGCCACGCGGCCGGCGGGGAGCATCGAGCTCGAGAGCTGGTTCGGCGACGGCCCGAACATCGAGCCGACCGTGGCCGAGCCGGTGGAGGGCGACCTCTACGTCGCCGAGACCGAGATCCGCCTGGCGACGGTCCCGATGACCTTCGTCGAGCCTGCTCCGGGTGACGTCGTCGTCGTTCGCGGGCGCGGGGTCCAGGGCCCCTGGCAGGTCGAGACGCTGGTCCGCAGCGTTCCCGGCATCGAGGGGATCCTCATCGATCTCCTCCCGGAGCTCTCGGGGCAGGGCCAGGACCAGACCGGCGCTGGCGTGTTCCTCCGGGACGGTGCCGAGAGCATGCGCCTGCTGGGCATGGTCTCCGGACAGGTCGAGGTCCTCGAGGGCGAGGGCGCGGGCACCTATGCCGCCGTCGTCGGGCCCCGCGATCTCTGGCGCGTGGTGGTCCACCGCAAGGACCAGGGCCGTCGTCGCCCCTGGGTCTACCGCGAGGACACGATGTGAGCCGAGGGGAGCGACGCGCTCCCCGCTCGTCCTCTCGAGCTTGCCGCGTCGCTCGCTCGGACGAGAGCAGCCCCGAAGTCGGCTCTGCCGCGGCGCGCGCTCGCGCCACTCGCTGCCGGCCTCCTCAACGCCGCCAGAAGCCCGGCACGAACAGCGCGGCGAAGGCGTAGAACTCGAGGCGGCCGAGGATCATGAAGCCCGCCATGACGAGCTTCGCGAGGTCGGGGAACTGCGCGAAGTTCTCCCACGGCCCCACTGCGGCCAGACCGGGGCCGATGTTGTTGAGGGTCGCGAGGACGGCGGTGCTCGCACTGACCAGGTCCAGGCCAAGGGCCGCGATGAAGAAGGTCCCCACGACGAACACCACCGCCCACAGGCAGAAGTAGCCGGTGATCGAGGCGACGATGCCGTCGTCGATGGCCTGCCCGTCCATGTGGACGGTGTGCACCGCGCGCGGGCGGATGAAGCGGCGCAGGCCCACCATCGCGGCCTTCACCACCACCATGATCCGCACGACCTTGATGCCGCCCCCGGTGGAGCCCGCGCAGGCCCCGACCACGGCGAGGAGCATCAGGAGCACGCGGCCGGCCTGCGGCCAGAGGTCGTAGTTCGCGGTGCCGTAGCCCGTCGAGGTCCCGAGGCTCACGGAGAGGAACGAGCTGTCCCGCACGCACTGCCAGAAGCTGCTGTAGTCCTGCCAGCCAACGCGCTCGTCCGGCGGCGGACCCCCGTTGGTCCCCCCGTCGAACCAGAGGAGGAGTGACAGGACGACCGTCGCCCCGACCATCATCCCGATGTACGCACGGGCCTCGCTCGAGGCCCAGAGTCGCCGGAGGAACGCCCGTGGCCCG
>WTJQ01000418.1 GCA_011524785.1 Planctomycetota bacterium
CGGCCGCGGCCGCCGTCTACACCCATGACATGTACGTGCCCCGCGCGCTCTCGATGGAGACCGCGACGCGCATCCCCCACCTGTCCGTCTGGGAGACCGACGCCTACGAGCACAACGGCCTGCGCGCGGATGGCGCACGCATCCTCGACGAGCTGATCAGCCGGCTCGAGCAGGCCTGAGGCCTGCCGGGCCGACACTGCCCCTAGAACCCCGCGAGGTTGCGGGCCAGCAGGTCGCACTCGAGCTCGAGCTCGGCCATGCGCGCCTTCTCGGCCGCCACGACGTCCGGGTCCGCGCCACGCAGGAAGCCCTCGTTGGAGAGCTTCTTCCGCAGGCCGCCCAGGGCGCCCTCGGCCTTCTTGTGGCGGCCGCCCAGGACCTCCTTGAGGCGCTCGAAGTCGACGTCCTCGGACAGCGGCACGAGCACCTCGAAGCCCGGTCCGACGGCGACCGCGCTCGCGGGGGGGCGCTCGACGGTCTCCGCGATGGAGAGGTCCTCGAGGATCGCGAGGGCCCTCGCACGCCCGGACTGGGCCTCGAGGACCGCGCGCACCTCCGCGCTCGGCGCCGCCACCAGGGCACGCAGCGGCAGGCGCTCCCCCACCATGGTCAGGGACCGCACGCGCCGGACGGCCGTCACGAGCTCCTGCACGAGGCCCAGCTCGGCCTCGGCCTCGGCGTCCACCGTCCCCGCGCTGCCGTCGGGCCAAGGCGTCGAGCACAGCATGCTCGCGGGCTGCTCACCGATCGTCTCGTGCAGGGCGTCCCAGAGGGTCTCCGTGAAGAACGGCGTGAACGGGTGCAGCAGGCCGAGGGTGTCGCGCAGCACGCGCACCAGGGTGCCCCGCGCCGCGGCCGAGCTCTCGCCCTCCTCGGTCAGGCGGCTCTTGGCCAGCTCCAGGTACCAGTCGCAGAAGTCGTTCCAGACGAAGCGGTACAGGGCCGAGGCCGCGTCGTTGAACTGGTAGGCCTCCAGCGCGCCGGAGACCTCCTCGGTGACGCGCGCGAGGCGCGAGAGGATCCAGCGATCCTCGAGCGCCGTGGCCTCGTCGGACCGCTCGCCGCCCAGGTTCATCAGGACGAAGCGCGCTGCGTTCCAGACCTTGGTGCAGAAGCGGCTGCCCTGCTCGAAGCGGTCGGGCGAGAGGCGCACGTCCTGCCCCTCCTTGGTGAGCAGCAGCAGGCTGAAGCGCACGGCGTCGGCGCCGTACTGCTCGATCATGTCCAGCGGATCGATGCCGTTGCCGGCCGACTTGGACATGCGCTTGCCCTTGCCGTCCAGCACGGTCGCGTGGATGTAGACCGTCTTGAACGGGTTGCGGCCCTTGCCGAGGGACTCGGGCATGAACGCGTACCCGGCCATCACCATGCGGGCGACCCACAGGTAGATGATCTCGGACGCGGTCGAGAGGAACTGCGTCGGGTAGAAGCGCGCCAGGTCCGGCGCCGCCTGGTCGGGCCAGCCCAGGGTGGCCAGGGGCCACAGCCACGAGGACGCCCAGGTGTCCAGCACGTCCGGGTCGCGCCGCACGATCGGCTTGCCGGTCGTCGGGTGCGTGTCCCCCACCTCGAGGTCGGTCAGGGACACCGCCGGGACCTCGTCCTCGTCGTACCAGACGGGGATCTGGTGACCCCACCACAGCTGGCGCGAGATGCACCAGTCCTGCACGTTCTCGAGCCAGTGCAGGTAGACCTTGCCCCAGCGCTCCGGACGGAACTCGAGGGTCCCCTCCTTCAGGGCCTGGATCGCCGGCTCCGCCAGGGGCTGCATGCGCACGAACCACTGCTCGCTGACCAGCGGCTCGATGGGCGACTTCGAGCGGTCGGAGATCGAGACGTTGTGGACGATGTCCTCGATCTTCTCGAGCAGCTCCAGCTCCTCGAGCCGGGCGACGAGCTGCTTGCGCGCCTCCTCGCGCTTGAGGCCGGCGAACGGGCCGCCCTCGCCGTTCAGCGTGCCGTCCTTCTCGAGGATCGTGATGATCGGGAGGCCGTGGCGCTTGCCGCGGTCGTAGTCGGCCGGGTCGTGCCCCGGCGTGATCTTGACCGCGCCGCTGCCGTACTCGGGGTCGACCGAGTCGTCCGCGACGATGGGGATCTCGCGGTCCACGAAGGGCAGGCGCACCTTCGTCCCGACCAAGGCCTTGTAGCGCTCGTCGTCCGGGTGCACCGCCACGCCGGTGTCGCCCAGCATGGTCTCGGGGCGCGTGGTGGCGACCACCAGGAACTCCCCCTCACGCTCCACGAGCGGGTACTTGAGGTGCCACAGCTTGCCCTTGCGGGACTCGTACTCGATCTCGTCGTCGGAGACGGCGGTCTGCAGCACGCAGTCCCAGTTCACGAGGCGCGCGCCGCGGTAGATCAGGTCGCGCTCCCAGAGCTCCACGAACGCCTTGCGCACCGCGTGCGAGAGGCCCTCGTCCATGGTGAACGCGGTCCGCGTCCAGTCGCAGGAGCAGCCCAGGCTCCGGAACTGGCGCAGGATCATGTTCCCGTGCTCCTCCTTCCAGTCCCAGATGCGCTGGAGGAAGGCCTCGCGCCCGAGGTCCTCGCGGGTCTTCGACTCCTCCGCGAAGAGCTTCTTCTCGACCACCGCCTGGGTGGCGATCCCCGCGTGGTCGGTGCCCGGGACCCAGAGGGTGTCGTAGCCCTGCTTGCGGCGGTGCCGCACGACGACGTCCTGGATCGTGCCGTTGAGGGCGTGGCCCATGTGCAGCACGCCGGTGACGTTCGGCGGCGGGATCATGACCGTGTAGGTCTTACCCGCTCCCTCGCCCTCGGACGGCGGGGTGAAGGCCCCGGAGGCCTCCCAGCGGCTGTACAGGTCCGACTCGATCGCGCTCGGCTCGAAGCGACTGGAGAGCTCCATGGATCAGGGGGCGGGTCCGGGGGCGGCGCAGGAGACGCTCGCCGAGCGGACCGGCGGACTACTTCACCCGCTGCCCCAGGGGGGGTCAAGGAAGGCTGGCCCTCTGGGGCTCGGAAGGAGGCGATCCCCCCGCTTCGGGACTCAGGCGCCCTCGCCAGGGGCCTCGGCCATGCCGCCCAGGGCCCGCCGCAGGGCCGTTCGCGGGTCGTCGAGGGGGCTCTTCAGCCGGCGCCGGGCGCGGGCCGCGTCGAGGCTCGTGTCGGGCGGCCGCGGCCCCCCGGTCGCGACCTCGGCCTGCCTCGACTCCTCCAGGCAGGCCCGAGCCTCGTCCGGGGGCAGGCCGTACTCCTCGAGGATCACCAGGCCCAGGGCGTGGCGGGTCGTGCGCGCGGAGCCCGCCACGTGGAGGAGCCCGGTGTCGGAGCGCCCGAGGCACTCGACCAGGGCCCGGGCGGCCTGGGTGACCTCGAGGGGCGTGCGCCACTCGTCCACGAACAGGCGCGGACGCTCGCCTCGGTCCACGGCGGCGACCAGGCCGTCACTGGCCCCGAGACCTCGGCCGCCCGAGTCCCCGAACAGCAGCGGCAGCCGGACGACCAGCGCCGCCGAGCAGGCCTCCAGGACAGCGGCCTCGCCGCGGGCCTTGGTGTCGCCGTAGACGGAGACGGGAGCGGGCGGGTCCTCCTCCCGGAATCCGGCCGGCCGCGGCGGCTCGGTCGCCCCGAAGACCAGGTCCGTGGAGACGTGCACCAGGCGCGCCCCGCGGGCGCCGCACCAGCGAGCGGCCTCCCCCGCGACCCCGACGTTGAGGCGCGCGGCGCGCTCCGGGTCCTGCTCGCAGGCCGCGACCCGAGCCATCGCCGCGCAGTTCAGCACCCGCTTGGGCCGGAGCTCCTCGAGGAGGGCCTCCACGGCCCCCTCGGGCTCGAGGTCCCGCTGGACCCACTCGACCCCGTCCCGCGGGGTCCCGTAGCGCGGCGTGTCGTCCGGGTTCCGGCCGACCGCCCACACGGGCGGGCCGAGGGGTCGCGCGAAGCTCCCGGCCGCACGCGAGCGTGCGAGGGCCAGCGCGGCCGCGTGGGGCCCGAGGAAGCCCGTGCCCCCGAGGATGACGGTCCCGTCCATGGAGCCGATCCTAAGGGCCCGGGGCCCGCTCTCCTCCCCTCGGCAGCGCGCAGCGTCCCCGGGCTCGCTACCCTCTTCGACCTCGGCCCGGCGCCGTGATCCCGCCACGAGCCCGGTCCCGAGCGCCGCCACGCCGATCCCACGAGCCGCCGACGCCGTCTCCCCGATGAGTCCCGCCCCCTTCGAGCTCCGCGGCCGCGTCCTCGGCCCGGACCGCCCCTTCTTCCTCGCTGGCCCCTGCGTCCTCGAGAGCCGCCAGCTGGCCTTCGACATCGCCGGGCGCCTGGCCGAGCTCTCCCGCGAGCTGGACGTGACGGTCGTCTTCAAGGCCAGCTTCGACAAGGCCAACCGCTCCTCGCTCGCGGGCGGTCGAGGCGTGGGCATGGAGCAGGGCCTCGAGTGGCTGGCGGCGATCCGCGAGGAGCTCG
>WTJQ01000379.1 GCA_011524785.1 Planctomycetota bacterium
TCACCCAGGTGGTGGGACGAGAGCAGGATCGTCCGACCGCGCGCGGCGTCCCGGCCGAGGATGTCGAGGACCGCGGCGCGCTTGGTCGGGTCCAGGCCCTCCGTGGGCTCGTCGAGGATGCGGACGGGGACGTCCGGCCCCATGGCGGCGGCGAAGAGCAGCTGGCGCTTCATGCCGTGGCTGTAGCCGCGCACCTGGCGGTCCAGGGGGAGCTCGAGCTCCTCGGCGACCGCGCGAGCCGTTGCCAGGGCAGCCCGGTCCCGCCCGCGGACCAGGAAGCGGAGGTGCTCGGTCCCCGTGAGCTCGCCGTACAGCGCGAGCTCGCCAGGGGTGAAGGTGAGGCGGCGTCGGACCTCGACGCCGTCGCCCTGGAGGCGCACGCCGTCGATCCGGACCGCGCCGGCGTCCGGACGTACGAGACCCACGAGGCAGCGCATGAAGGTGCTCTTGCCGCTGCCATTGGGTCCGAGCAGGCCCGTGACGCCGGGCGCGAGGTCCAGGTCGAGCGGATGGAGCGCGACGTGGTCGCCGAAGCGGCGGGTCACGCCGCGCGCGGAGACGACGCCCGGGGCCTCGACCGGATCGACCGAGGGAGACGCGTCTGTGGGAGGCGCGGCTGTGGGCGCAGGGGAGGACGGGGCTTCGCTCATGGGCTGCCAGGCTGGGCGGCTACCCTATGGTCCATGAGCGGCGGCTCCCGAGTCGAGATCCTGAAAGAGGACGCCCTGGGCAGGGTGGAGCGTCTCGTCGTCGAGGGGGAGGCTCGCGTGCGGCGGGTTCCTGCCGGCGGGCGCATCCCGGGGTCCGCCTGGGTCGCGCGGCTGCTGGCCGCGCGCGAGGTGCGGGCGCTGCGGGCCCTCGACGGGCTCGGATGCGTGCCGCGACTCCGCGAGAGCGCGCCGGGAGCGCCTCGGGGCGTCGTGGAGCGCACCTTCCTCGCGGGCGAGCCGCTGTCCCGGGCCGAGGCGCTGCCGCGGGACTTCTTCGACCACCTCGATGCCCTCGTCGGGCGCATGCACGCGCGGGGCGTCTGCCACAACGACCTCCACAAGGAGCAGAACGTGCTCGTCCTCGAGGACGGCCGGCCGGCCCTCGTCGACTTCCAGCTGGCGAGCGTCCACCGGACCCGAGGGAGACGGTTCGAGGCACGCTGCCGCGAGGACCTCCGGCACCTCCAGAAGCACCGCCGGCGCTACACGCGGGACGGCCGCGGTCCGAGCGAGCAGGCCACGGGCGCGGGCGCCGGCCTGCGGCGTGGCGTGGTTGCGCGCGTATGGCGGGTCACGGGGAAGCCGCTCTACAACCTCGTCACGCGGCGCCTGCTCCGGACGCGGGACGGGGAGGAGCGCAGACCGTCCTCCGGGCCCTGGCCGCGCTGGGAGCCGCCCCTGGGCACGGAGTGACCGCGCGGCTCAGACGGGGCCGGGAAGAGTCTCGACCCCGCAGCGCGCGAGCCAGGCCGCGAGCAGCCTCCGACCGCCGCGGTCCAGGCTGAGGATCGACTCGGGATGGGCCTGCAGGCCCTCGAGAGGAGCGCGCCGATGGCGCAGCCCCGCGATCTCGCCCGCCGGGCCGGTGGCGGTGACCTCGAGCTCGTCGGGGAGGCCGTCGTGCGCGACCACCAGCGAGTTGTAGTGCGCCAGCTCCAGGGGGCTCGGGAGCCCTGCAAACAGCCCGGCGTCCCGGTGGCGGATCGCGAGGCGCTGGCCGTGGACCAGGGCGGGCGCCGACTCGAGCCGGCCGCCCAGGGCAGTGGCCAGCGCCTGGTGGCCCAGGCACACGCCGAGCACGGGCGTGGACCAGGTCGGCTCGGTGGCGGCGGCCCGGACGAGGGCCTCGGTGCAGCCGGCCCCGGGAGGGGTGCCTGGCCCCGGACCCAGCAGCACGCCGGCGGGCTCGGCCTCCCGGACCCGCTCCACGTCCCAGTCGAGCGCCCTCGCGACCTCCACGACGGCCCCCAGCGCCTCCAGCGCGTGGGCCAGGTTGAAGGTGAAGGAGTCCCGGTTGTCGAGCAGGAGGATCAACGGAGCGGGTGCCTTGGAACGGCCCTCGGAGCGGAGCTAGGGTAGCGGCGATGGCCCCCAGCCTTCAGATCATCGTCGTGGGCGCCGGCGAAGTCGGCCAGCACCTGGCGCGCATCCTCTCGAAGGAGGGGCACGGGGTCACCGTCGTCGACTCGGACCCGCTGAAGATCCGGCTCCTCAACGAGTCCCTCGACGTGCAGGGCCTCGTGGGGGACGGCACCCGGGCCGACGTGCTCACCCAGGCCGGCGCCACCAAGGCCGACCTGCTCGTTGCGGTCACCGACGACGACCACGTGAACATGCTCGCGTGCCTCGTGTCGCGCGGGCTGGAGACCAAGCGTCGGATCCTGCGCCTCAAGGAGACGCGCATCCTCGAGGGGTATCGCAGCTTCTACCAGCGCACCCTGGGCTACGACATCGTGCTGTCGACCTCGGAGCTGGCGGCACGGGAGATCCTGGAGACGGTCAAGGAGCGCCACGCCCTCGAGGTGGAGAGCTACTTCGAGGGACGGATCCAGATGCGCCGCCTGCGTGTCCACGAGGGGGACCTCACGGGCCACTCGCTCCACGACCTGAGGCTGAACCGGGTCGTCGTCGTGGGCGTGCAGCGCAGCACCGACTCCTCGCGGCCCTTCTTCGTCCCGGGGG
Source organism: Planctomycetota bacterium (assembly GCA_011524785.1). Lineage (GTDB taxonomy): Bacteria > Planctomycetota > UBA1135 > UBA1135. The sequence goes on from WTJQ01000379.1 coordinate 2,673, forward strand.
GCTCCGACGTGCTCCAGGCGGGCGACCAGGTCTACGCCATGGGCAAGGCCGCGGACCTCGACGTGTTCGAGCGGGAGGCCGGCGAGCCCATGGCCTTCCGCCGCGAGGTCGCCCTCGTCGGGGCGGGAGGGATCGGCCGGGAGGTCGCCGCGCGCCTCGGCTCCCTGTACGGCGTGACGGTCAAGATGATCGAGCGCGACGGCCAGCGGGCGCGCGCCCTCGACCAGCAGGGCCTCGACAACGTCCTCATCCTCCACGGGGACGCGACCGACCTGCAGCTGCTGCAGGAGGAGCACGTCGACTCGATGGACGTGTTCGTGGCCATGACCGGCGACGACGAGGACAACCTCGTCGCCTGCCAGATCGCCCACGCGATGGGCGTGAAGCGCACGGTCGCGATCATCAACAAGGCCAGCTACGCGCCCGTCTACGACCTCATGGGCGTCGACACGGCGATCAGCCCGCGGCTGCTGTGCGCCAAGCTCATCCTGCGCTTCGTGCGCTCCAGCTCCCCGCAGGCGGTCTCGATCCTCGCGGAGGGGCGGGCGGAGGTGCTGGAGCTGCGGGTCGAGCTCGACGCGCCCACGCGGATCCAGGACCTGGACCTCCACCCGGAGGCCAAGGTCGGCGCGCGCCTGCGGGGCGATGCCGTGATCGTCCCCAGCGGGAGCGACGAGCTCGCCGCCGGCGACCACGTGATCGTCCTGGCCACGAGCGAGGCGCTGCCCAGCGTGGAGGAGGCCCTGGGCGGTCGAGGCCGATGAACCTCAACGCCATCGTCGCCCTCATCGGGCGGATGCTCCTCCTCCTGGCGGGCCTGATGCTGGCCCCGGCCGCCGTCGGGCTCGGCTACGGCGAGCACGACGCCGCCCTGGCCTGCCTCGCCTCGGCGGGGATCGTGGGGGTCCTCGGCGGCACGGCCTACCTGCTCAAGCGGGCGGCCCTCGAGGGCAAGGGCGGCGCGCTCGACAGCGTTGGCGTGCACCGTCGTGAGGGCCTCGCGGTCGTGGGACTGACGTGGGTCGTGGGGGGCGTCTGCGCCGCGCTGCCGTTCCTGCTCGCCGGCACCCTGCGCTCGCCCATCGACGCCGTGTTCGAGGCGATCAGCGGCCTCACGACGACGGGCTCCACGGTCATGACCGGCGACCAGATCGACGGCATGCCCCGCGCGATCGCCTTCTGGCGCTCCTTCACCCACTGGCTGGGGGGCTTCGGGATCGTGATGGTCTTCGTGGTCCTGTTCCCGACCGGGGGCCGCAGCCTGTTCCGCTCGGAGATCCCGGGCGTCACGCGCGAGGCCTCGCACCGCCGGGTACAGGACAGCGCTCGCATCCTGCTTCGGCTGTACGTGGGCATGACCGTGGTGGAGCTCCTGCTGCTCCTCGCCGTGGGGATGAGCGGCTTCGACGCGGTCATCCACGCCTTCGGGACCATCCCCACCGGGGGCTTCTCGAACCATGGCTCGAGCGTCCTCGCCTTCGCCTCGTGGCCGATCGAGGCGGTGCTGACGCTCTTCATGTTCGCGGCCGGCTTCAACTTCGGCCTCTACGAGGTGCTGGTCACCTCCGGGCCGCGGGCGTTCCTCCGGCGGCTCTGGGCCTCGAGCGAGGCCCGCGCGTACATCGGGATGATGGTCGGTGCGACGGTCGTGCTGTCGCTCCTCCTCTGGTTCGACGGGGGAACCAACGGCGGGCCGCCGCCGGACGAGCGGGTTGGCTGGCAGGACTACAGCAGCTTCTGGC
>WTJQ01000227.1:0-2532 GCA_011524785.1 Planctomycetota bacterium
CTCAAGCCGGCCGCCGTCCAGCAGCAGCCCCTCTTCGATCCTCCCACGCCGCCGCCGGGTCCCTGGAGCTTCCCGCCGCTCGAGACCCTCGTCCCCCCCTCGGAGGGAGGGCTCGAGGGAGGCGCCTTCATCGAGAAGAACGCCCAGGCCCTCGAGCAGGCCCTCGCCTCCTTCAGCGTCTCAGCAACGGTGGTCAACGCCCAGATCGGGCCGGCCGTGACGATGTTCGAGCTGGAGGTCACGCGCGGCACGCGCATGAACAAGGTCACCGCCCTGACCTCCGAGATCGCGGCCACCCTCAAGGCCCGCAGCGTGCGGATCATCGCGCCGATCCCCGGCAAGTCGACGATCGGCATCGAGATCCCCAACTCCAGCCGCCGCAAGGTGCGCATCTCGGAGCTGGTCAACCAGACCCAGAAGATCTACGACCCCGGCCACATGGCCCTGCCCCTCTTCCTGGGCATGGACGCCGAGGGGACGCCGATCGTCGAGGACCTCGCGCGGATGCCGCACCTGCTCATCGCGGGCACCACGGGCTCCGGCAAGTCGGTCTGCATCAACACGATCATCGCCAGCATCCTGCTCACCCGCTCGCCGCACGACGCGAAGCTCATCCTCGTCGACCCGAAGATGGTCGAGCTGATGATGTTCAAGGACGTGCCGCACCTCGAGCTGCCGGTCGTCACCGACATGCGGCAGGCGGCCAACGTGCTGAACTGGGCCGTCGAGAAGATGGAGGCCCGCTACGAGCTCTTCAGCAAGGCCGGCGTGAAGAACATCAAGGGCTACAACGCCCTGGGCGAGGAGAAGCTCCGCGAGCGCCTCGGCGAGGACTTCCACGACGAGCGCACGCCGCGCCACGTGCCCTACATCACCCTCATCATCGACGAGATGGCCGACTTGATGATGCAGTCGAAGAAGGAGGCCGAGGCGGGCATCACCAGGCTCGCGCAGAAGTCGCGCGCCGTGGGCATCCACGTCATCGTGGCGACCCAGCGCCCGTCGACCGACGTCATCACGGGCGTCATCAAGGGCAACCTGCCGACGCGGATCGCGTTCCAGGTGGCCTCGAAGATCGACAGCCGCGTGATCCTCGACGGCTCGGGGGCGGAGACGCTCCTCGGCCAGGGCGACATGCTCTTCAGCCCGCCCAACTCGTCCCAGCTCAAGCGCGTCCAGGGCGCCATGATCGAGGACGACGAGCTCGAGGCGATCGTCGACTTCGTGACCTCGGAGGCACCGCAGTCCTTCAACCAGGAGCTCGTCCAGGCCGCGACCGGCACGGCGCCCCCCGGGGAGGCGACCCAGGGCGGCGAGAAGATCGACGAGCTCTTCTACGAGGCGGGCAAGCTGATCATCAAGAACAAGCGCGGCTCGGCCAGCCTGCTGCAGCGCGCGTTCAGCATCGGGTACACGCGGGCCTCGCGGCTCGTCGACCAGATGACCGACCAGGGCGTCCTCGGGCCGCACACCGGCTCGAAGGCGCGCGAGGTCCTCCTGACCCTGGAGCAGTTCGAGGAGGCCTTCGGCATGGGCCTCCCGGAGGTTGAGGAATGAGCAGCACCGAGCACGACACGAACCGCCGCAACGAGGTCCTGGGCATCGCCCTGTTCCTGATGGGCAGCCTGCCCCTGGTCCTCGTCGTCCTGACCCTCATCCGCGAGCCCGGGCCGGAGGCCGAGGGCGTCGCCGCACTCGCCCAGGGGCTGGTGGCCGCGTTCGGCGCGGTCCCGGTGATGGTCCTGAGCGGTGGCATCGCCGGGCTCGGCGGGTGGCTCTTCACCGGTGGGAACGTCGAGGACCCGGTGCAGCACCTCGCCGGCATCGTGGGCTGTGCCGCAGGGCTGGCGGTCCTGCTCGGCGCCTGGGAGCCTGGGCTCGGAGGCAACCTCGGGGCGCGGACCGGCGGGCGCATCGCCGAGGTCAGCGTGGCCCTGGGTCTCTTCGTGGGTGCCTGCCTGGTCCTGCTCTCCGGGTGGCTCACCTGGCTGAGGGGGGAGTCCGCCCCGAGGAAACCCCTCGAAAAGGGGAACGATCCCGCAACCCTGTCCGATGCCCTATCGGAAGCACACGAGGACGGCGTCTCGGCACTCGAGACCTCTGCCCTGGTCCCCGACGAGGCGACCCTGGAGCGGATGGAGGAGCTCTGGCGCCAGCCCTCGACCCCTGAACTCCACCCCGCCGCCGGCTCCCCCTACCCCGAGGACGTCCGCCTCACCGGACAGATCCCCGACGGGGCCCGACCGATCGGCCACGATCCCGATGAACCCCTCGAACGCGCGACCCCAGGGCCCGTCGAGTCCCCGACCGGCACTGCCGAGGCCGAGGCCGGAGACGCAGATGGCGAGCATCTGGCTCCCGGCGCCGCGGCCGACGAGCTCGACCCGGTGAGCCTCGCGGCCGTCCTCGCCGAGGAGGACGCTCCGGTGAAGGACGAGGGCGTGGTCCTGCGCCCGACCTGGGAGGAGGTCGAGGCCTCCACCGAGGAAGAGCGAGCGGAGGAGTCTGAGGAGGAGCCCGAGCTCGAGGACG